>DASUAS010000155.1:0-5725 GCA_035763625.1 Acidimicrobiia bacterium | reverse complement strand
ACCACCATCGACCGCTACCTCGAATCATGGAACGAGCCCGACGCGGAAGCTCGCTCGGCGCAGGCCCAGGCCATCTGGGCCGACGACGGACGTCTCGTCGCCCCACTCGTCGACGTCGTCACCCTCGTCGATGACCGCATCCAGACCGCGATCGGGTTCTTCGGCGATCTCACCTGAAGTCCGGCGTCAGTCGAGGACGGCGAGCACCTCTCCGATGATCTTCGTCGCCTCGTGCGCACGGAGTGGCTCGCCGCCCTCGGCGTCGGCGACTTCCTTGGCGAAGTCCTCGACCGAGTGCACCCCTCCGATCAGCACGCCACCCTGCACCGGGGTGCAGCACCTTGGTCTCGGGCGCAGCCGGCGTGTCGACCGCATCGTCGTCGAGCTCGGCACGCGTCGGGTCCACGGGGACGACGAGCGTGCCATCGGGGTTCCGCACGATGTCCATGGCCAGAGGTGATATCCAGAGATGCGCCGCGGGATGCGCGGCGATTGCGGGCGCTTCGGAGCGAGTGGTACACCACGTCCCATGCCGGTGAAGATCACGATCAGCTTCTCGGATCCGGAGGATCCGGATGCGTTCGTCAGCCACTACGTCAACACGCACGTGCCGCTCGTGAACTCGCTCCCTGGTCTCCGCGCCTTCGAGTGGGGCCGCGCGCTGACGAACTTCGACGGCTCGCCGCCCGACGCGTTCTGGGTCATCTCGATGAGCTTCGACAGCGAGGACGCGATGCACGCGGCGTTCGCGAGCGAGGCGGGGCAGAAGACGATCGCCGACATGCCCAACTACAAGGCCGGCTCGCGGGTGTCGGTCGTGAGCGAGGTGCAGTAGCAGGACCGGGCCGGTCACAGGCCGAAGTGCCGCGACCAGGGCTCGTCCGAACGCGCCCTTGACCCCTATGGTCGACCCCCCCCTCCTGAGGCAGGACCGTGACCATGCAGACCGGTGTTCGAGGTGTCGTCGCTACTGCGATCGTGTGCATGGTCGCGACTGCACTGCCCGTGGCCGCAGGCGCGGCGACCAGCCCGAAGTGCTCGTCCGATCAGATCGACATCGGCGGCACCTGCACGAGCAAGGAGGACGTGTCGAAGCAGATCGTCTCGATCACCCAAGGCGTCATGAGGCAGGAGGACGCCAAGGGCGTCGTCCTGCGCGTCGACGTCGGCAACGACACGGTCGTCAACACCGGTCTCGGGCTCTCCCAGGAGGGGGTGCCGGTGACGCCGGACATGAAGTGGCGCCCGGGCTCGATGGCGATCCCGATGCTCACCAGCATCGAGCTGCAGCTGCAGGAACAGGGCAAGCTCAGCCTCGACGACACGCTCTCGAAGTGGTACCCGCAGTACCCCAACGCCGACAAGGTGACGTTGCGGATGCTCTCGAGCGTCACCTCCGGCTACCCCGACTTCATCCAGGAGAACCCGCCGTTCCAGGCCGCGCAGCTCGCGGAGCCCTTCCGTCACTGGACCGACGACGAGCTGCTGCAGTACGCGTTCGCGCTGCCGGTCGTCTGCGATCCGGGCGCGTGCTTCCACTACGCGCACACCAACTTCATCCTGCTCGGCAACGTGCTCCAGAAGGTCACGGGGAAGTCGGTGACGGAGCTGATCCAACAGAAGTTCCTCGGCCCGCTCGGGATGACCCAGACGAAGATCACCAAGCTGCCCGCCATCCCGGCGCCGGCACTGCACGCCTACACCGACGAGCGCGGGGTCTACGAGGAATCGACGGGATGGAGCCCGTCGTGGGGCCTCGGCGACGGCCTCATCATGACGTCCACGGCGCGCGACATGACCACCCTCATCAAGGCGATCGGCACCGGCAAGTTCCTGTCGAAGAAGTCGGTGAGCGAGCAGTTCGAGGATCTGTCGAAGGGCCTGGAGGGTGCACCCACCGCGATCGGCTACGGGCTCGGCATCGCCGTCGCCGGCAAGAACTGGGTCCTCCAGAACCCGGTCTTCAACGGATACGCCGGCATAGCCGCCTACGAGCGGGGGCAGAAGATCTCGATCGTGATCGACAACACGCACGGCCCGAACGCGGCCGCGGGCACCAGCATCGCGTCCGAGATCTACAAGGCGCTCGCCAACTATCTGGCGCCGAAGGATCCGATCTGACGGAGCTCGCTCGCAGCCACTCGGGTCAGGCGGGCAGGAACTCGAACTTGATCGTCAGCAGGTCCGTTCCGAATTGCCGCACCGCCGCTTCTGTGCTGCAGGGTCGTCGGCCACACCAGCTTCCTTCCGTGCGGGTGGTTGCATCTGGCGCACCGTTGCGGGCGCCTGCCGCGTGCTGGGGCGCGTCGTCAATCGTCACGGTGGCGTCCTCGCCGCAGGCGGGTGGTGAGCCACGCGCCGGAGAGCATGAGCGCGATGAGCACAGGTTGCCCGAGCTCTTCGACCGGCACGCCTCCGATGTGAGCGAGGGGCATCACCGGACGAAGTCGAGGCCGGACTGCCTGGCGATCTCGAGCTGCTCGGCGCCGGGACGGTGCCCCTCGATCTGCGGTTCGTCGTGCCACACCCACCACGCGTACGGCTCGTCCTGCGGATATCCCTCGGGCGAGTCCTGCCACTTCTCCTGACGGCCGAGCGCGGTGATGTCGAGGTAGTTCCAGGTGTTGCCCATCTGCTCGTCCCCGCGGTTGTCGACGAAGTAGGTGCGGTACACCTGGTCGCCGTCACGGATGAACGCGTTGGTGCCGTGCCACTCGTCGACGCCGAAGTCCTTGTCGAACTCGTCGAGCATCGTGACCCAGGGGATGTGCTCCCATCCCATGCGCGCCTTGACGCGCTCGATGTCGGCGAGCGGTGCGCGCGACGCGAACACGAGCGACGTGTCGCGGGCGTGCAGGTGCGCGGGATGCGCGACCTGGTCGGCGACCATCGAGCAGCCGACGCACGCGTGGTCGGGCCAGCCGTGCACGCCCGGTTCGAGGAACGCGCGGTAGACGACCAGCTGCCGACGACCTTCGAAGAGGTCGACGAGGTTCGCACGGCCGTTCGCCGTGTCGAACGAGTAGTCCTTGTCGACCGCGAGCCACGGCATCCGCCGGCGCTCGGCCGCGAGCGCGTCGCGCGCCCGCATGATCTCCTTCTCCTTCACGAGCAGCGCGGCGCGTGCGGCGTCCCACGCTTCGGCGGACACGACGGGGGGCGTGTGCATGGTCATGAGGCTGGGTCCTTTCAACGAGGGTCGGCGTCCGCCGCGCGGCGGGCCTGGTCGGCCTCACTGCCACGGGGGTTGCCGCGACCGGTCTCGACGTAGGCGCGGAGGCTCGCCAGGTAGTGGTCCCAACCACGGGTGCACATGTCGATGCACTCCAGCTCCGAGGTGAGTCCGACGTGTCGGAACGTGAGCTCGGAGGCATCGCCGTCGACCGGGACGATGCTGAACGTCGGACGCGTGCCCACCCAGTCGGGCTCGAACGTGCACTCGGTGACCGTCCAGCGCACCGACGTCGGCCGCGCGGCCTCGTCGACGTGGATCAGCAGCGGTTCGGGCGCGCTCATCGAGAAGCGGAGCTCGCCGCCGACGTCGCCCGATCCCTCCGCCGGGGTCCACCACGCGGTGAGCCCGGACGGCGTGGTGATCGCATCGAACACCACATCCGGAGATGCCTGGACTCGGATCGTCTTCTGGTAGTCGGTGATCGGGGAAGCGGTCATGATCAGTCCTCTCGGTTGGCGGAGCCGAGGACCCGGGGCAGGTCCTGGTCGAGCTTCTGCTTCCAGCCCTCGTCGAAGCCGCCGCGATCGGGGGCGGGATCGCTCCAGCCGTCGTGGCGCACGCGGAGCCGCGTGCCGTCGCCTTCGGGTGCGAGCTCGAACGTCACCTCGGTGTCGCCGAACCCGCCGGTCCACCGGCAGCGCAGCAACCGGGGCTCGTCGATCTCCAGCACCTCGCCCTGGATGGTGCCGATCTCGGCGCTGCCGGTCTCGAGCACGAACTCCTTGCCGACCTCGGGCGCGAAGTCGGTGGGCATGAGCCACGCCGCCAGCTCGGTCGGGTCGACCAGCGCCCGCCACACCCGTTCGGGAGCGTGCGGGTAGACGGCGTCGTGTTCGATGGCGAGGGGATGGCTCACGGGTTCTCCTCCAGATGGCGGGCGAGACGGTCGAGGCGGTCGTCCCAGAACCGGTCGAGGGTGTGCATCCACTTCCGCACCTCGTCGAGGCGCTCGGGGTGGAGGTGGTAGCGACGCTCACGGCCGTGGCGCTGCTCGCTCACGAGCCCGACGCCGCGCAGCACCGCGAGGTGCTGCGACACCGCCGGCCGGCTCACCGGCACGACGGCCGCGAGCTCGTTCACGGGCTTGTCGCCGCCCGCGAGCGCGGTCACGAGCGATCGCCGCACGGGATGGGCGATGGCGCCGAAGGCGTCGGTGACGGGAGGCGCGCCGGCAGGAGACATGCCGACACTATACGTAAGGAAAATCTAACGTGTCAAGTGGCGAACACGATCCACGCCGCGAAGCCGAAGGAGATGGTGCTCGTCACCGATCTCGACGCACTGGGCGCGTTTCCGCCGTGGGTGCATCACTCGTCATCGTCCTGCCCTTTCGCCGATGAAGATGAGAACGCAGTGCGCGCTCGGGAGGATGCTCAGCGTGGCAAGGCGTGTGGTCCAGCTTGGATCACGCCCGTCGAGCCACCATCAGCACCGGACTGAGGATGCCGGCCGCGCTGGCGGCGATGTTGTTGCCGATCCGCGGGCCGAACTCGGGACCGAAGAGGACCGCGGGCGTGAGCGCGCCCGCCGACGGGGGGCCGATCGCCGCGACCGAGGCAGTGCGGTCGTCGTCGACCTCGATGCGGAATCCGGCGTGCTCGAGCAGCTCCGCGTAGCGCGTCCGCGTCTCGACGAACGAGGACGTCTCGTCGTCCGCCCACGGCATCGGAAACGTGAGGCCCCCGTCACCCACCCGCATCTGCTCGTACACCGCGAACACCCCGTCGGGTTGCAGCACACGGTGCACCTCGTCGAAGACGCGGTCCTTCTCGGCGATGTTCATGCCGACGTGGTTCATCATGGCCCGGTCGAACGAGCCGTCGTCGTAGGGCAGGTCGGTGGCGGATCCGACGTCGAACGTGAGCAGGTGGTCGAGGTGAACTCGGGCAGTCAACGTCCGGGCGAGCTCCACGAAGTCGGGGCTGAGGTCGATCCCCGTGACCGGGCAGCCGTGGCGGGCGGCCGCCAGACGCGCCGGGCCGCCGACACCGGCACCGACGTCGAGCAGCCGGGTCGTCGCCGAGAGCTCGAGGGCGTCGAGGAGGTGCTCCGTCGCGGGAACGGCGCCGGCGTGGAGCTGGTCGAGCCCGGCGAGATCCTCGACCCGCAGCGCGTCGACGTCGATGCCGGCCGCGCGCAGCGCCTCGAGGGCGAGCGCTTCCAGCTCGTCACCGCTGTAGTGCTCGCGTACGACTCGCTCCGCATCCATGTCGCCCTCCCCCGAGGATCCTTGCACGCGCGCGGTCTGTCGGGTGGCCTCCCCGTCAGGGGAGGACGATCGGCATGCGCTGCCAGCCGCGCACGGTCGAGGTCGGTGCCAGCTGGATGTTGTCGTGGTCGACGTCCCACTCGGGGAAGCGGTTCAGGAGCTCGTCGAGCGCGACGCGGCCTTCGAGGCGGGCGAGCGCCGCGCCCAGGCAGTGGTGGATCCCCCAGCCGAACGTGAGGTGCTGCGTGTCGTTCCGGTGCACGTCGAACACGTCGGGGTCG
>DASUAS010000154.1:0-15617 GCA_035763625.1 Acidimicrobiia bacterium | reverse complement strand
GCGGCGCAGCGCCTCGCGCAGCATGTACTTGAAGTCGAGGCGGGCGAGGTTGGAGCCGATGCAGCGGTGCACGCCGAGCCCGAAGGCGGCATGCGGGTTCGGGAACCGGTCGAGCACGATCTCGTCGGGGTCGGGGAACGACGCCGGATCGTGGTTGCACATGGCGTACGACAGGAACATCCGGTCGCCCTCGGAGAACTCGAATCCCGCGACCTCGCAGTCCTGCGTGATGGTGCGGCCGCCGCCCTGTGCCGGCGTGAAGTGGCGGAGGAACTCCTCGGTGGCGAGGTCGAGGTGGCGGGAGTCCTCGACCAGTCGTGAGCGCTCGTCCGGACGCGCGTCGAGCCAGTCGAGCGCGCCCGCGAGCAACGACGTGGTGGTGTCGAAGCCGCCGCCGATGAGCAGCGTGACGGTGCCGATGATGCCGTCGTCCGGGAGGAACTCGTCCATCACCTTGGCGTTGAGCAGCGCGGTGATCATTCCGGGACGGGGCTCGGTCTTGCGGATCTGCACGTACTCCGCGAGCCGTTCCACCATGCGGAACGTCGACTCGATCATCCGGTCCCAGTTGGGGCTGTCAGGCGCCGTGTACACCTGCATGTGCGCGGGTTCGCAGTAGATCTCCCAGTCCGACAGCGGCAGGCCGAGCATCGCCATGGTGAGCACTGCGGGCACGACGTTGGCGAAGTCGTCGACGAAGTCGAGCCGTCCCGTCTCGATCACGTCGTCGATGCAAGCCCGGGTGAAGTCGGCGATGAGCGGGTCCCACACCTTCACCGCAGCCGGTGACAGGAACGGGTTGAGGATGCGGCGGTACTCCGACTGCTCGGGCGGGTCCATCTCGATGAAGCCACCGCGGGTCGTCCCGCGCGCGGGGATCGAGATGCCGTCGTACCCGTTGCGCTCGCCGTCGGGATCGTGGTCGTTCGAGAGCAGGTCGGTGCGCTTGGAGATCGCGCTGAGCACGTCGTGCCCGGTGACGACCCAGAAGCCGCCGTGCCGGCTGCTCCACACGACCGGGCACTGCTCGCGCAGCTCGTGCGCCTTCGCCGGGTAGGTCTCCCGGTACTCTGGCGAGTGCTGGTCGAACTCGACGACGACGCGATCGTCCGATGCCATCGGAACCCCCCGGGTGTTCGCTGGCCTCCGCGCACACTATTGGGACGGCACGCGAACGCACCACCGACGCGGCGTCGCTGCGTGCGTCAGACTGGGCGGCGTGTCGGCTCCGCGCCTCGCGCTCGCACCCCCGCTCGACGAGATCGAGCTCGGCGACGCACGCTTCTTCGTGCGTGGCGACGTCGACGCCGCTTTCGCCCGGCTGCGCGCCGAGTCGCCCGTCCACCGCACCCACGACCGGGGCGAGCCCCCGGGTCCCGACTTCTGGTCGATCACCCGCTACGACGACGTCCGCACCGTCTCGCGCGACCACCAGACGTTCACCAACGCGCCGAACTTCGTCATCGAGGACTACCAGCGATCGGGCGACAGCATCTTCCACCTCGACCCGCCCGAGCACACGAAGGTGCGGCTGATCGTCAACAAGGGCTTCACGCCCCGCATGGTCGAGCGCATGGCCGACGAGGTGCGGGCGCGGGCGGTCGCGCTGCTCGACCCGCTCGTCGGCGAGCCCGAGTTCGACCTCGTCGACGCGTTCGCCGCCCTCCTGCCGCTGCAGGTGATCTGTGGGCTGCTGGGAGTTCCCGACGCCGACGAACCCTGGTTGCTCGGCTCGCTGGTGCATCTCTTCGGTGTCGCCGACCCGGCCAACGGGCTGCCGATCAGCGAGCGGGTGCGGGTGATGGAGGAGCTCGGCACGTACGCGCACGATCTCGGCAACGCGCGGCTCGCCGACCCGCGCGACGACCTCACCACCGTCCTCGTCAACGCCGAAGTGGAAGACGAGCACGGTGAACGTCACCGGCTCCGTCCGAGTGACTACACGCGCTTCTTCTCCACTCTCGCGGCCGCGGGGAGCGAGACGTCACGCAACGCGATCGCGCACGGCGTGTGGCTCTTCGACCGTCATCCGGAACAGCGATCGATCCTCGACGCCGATCCCGACACGGTGTACCCGACCGCGGTCGAGGAGGTCGTGCGGTACGCGAGCCCGGTGATGCACATGCGGCGCAACGTCGCGCACGACACGGAGCTCGGGGGTCAACCGCTCGCCGCCGGCGACCGCGTCGTGATCTGGTACCGCTCGGCCAACCACGACGAGGCCGCGTTCGACGATCCGCAACGCTTCGACGTGACCCGATCTCCGAACGACCACCTCGGCTACGGCGCCGGCGGTCCCCACTTCTGCCTCGGCGCGCACCTCGCGCGGCTGGAGATTCGCATCGCGCTGGAGGAGCTCTTCCGCCGGTTTCCCGCGCTCACCGTGGCGGGCGAGCCCGAGCGGGTGGCGATGCGCCAGATCAACGGCGTCAAGCACCTCCCCGTGGCGACGCGCGCCGGCTGACGCTGGCTCGGTCTCAGCGCGGGACGCGCGCCGGTGCCTCCAGGACGCCGACCAGCACGTCGGTGAGGTTCGCCACGAAGGTCGGCTCGTCGAGCTCGGGCTCGCGCTTGTGCGCCTCGATGACGCGGGCCCGCTCGGCCATCGCCACCGTCATCAGCATGATCATCTCGACGACGCGCTCCCGCCGCACCGCGACCGTCAGCTCCGGTGGCCGCGCCTCCAGCAGCCCGAGGATCTCGCGCAGGTAGGGACCGGTGCCGGGGGCGGGCTCGCGCCAGGTGCTGAACCGCGCCGACAGCTGGGCGACGATGCGCAGGTAGTCGCGGTCTTCGGAGCGGGCCAAGTTCGCGGCGTAGGGCACCACGAGGGCCTCGACGAGGTCGCGAGTCGACGCCTCGCGCCCGACGCGGTCGAGCATCTCGCCCCGCGCCACGTCGATCGGGTCGCCGTGCCGGCTCAGGATCGCGTCGAGGAGCCCTTCGCGCGAACCGAAGTGGTAGTTGAGCGCGGACACGTTGCGCTGCTGCGCCGCCTCGGTGATCTCGCGGACGGTCACCTGGTACAGACCTCGCCGCGCGAACAGCCGCTCCGCTTCGCGGAGCAGCCGTTCCTTGGTGGCGGTGGAGTCGCGGGGCACGATGAAGCCGGTGCGCCGAGTCCGCGCTCAGAGCTGGACGAGCGCGCTCTCCGGGATGACCGTGGGCCACTCGGCGTCGGGCAGCGGATGGTTGAACCTCGCGTACTTCGGCTTCGCCGTCGCCCGGTAGCGGTCGGTGGAGTGCGTGCGGTCGGGGTCGAACTGCGGGATGACCTTGTCGCCGAACAGCTCGAGGCACTGCAGCACCTCTTCCCGGTGCATGCCCTCGACCGGCATCCCGAACACGAGCTGGTCCATGCCGACCTCGCCCCAGCGGGCGATCTGCTCGGCCACCTCGTCGGGCGTGCCGCACAGCATGTTGCCGCCGTCGATGATGGCGTCGAGCAAGGCGTCGTCGTCGCCACCGGAGAGGTCCTTCAGCGACAGCGGCGCGCTCGGCCACGTGATCGCGTCCTGCGACTTCGGCATCGAGTCGTGGTACATGTTGACCATCGTGACGAGGTAGCCGCGGCCGTTGCGCAGCGCGATCTCGCGCGCTTCCTCACGCGTCTCGCAGCAGATGACCGAGTTGGTGATCATCATGTTGTCGTTCTTGAACTGCCCGATCGGATCGGTGCAGTTGGCGATGCCCTCCTTGTAGGCGTCGATGCGACCCCGCAGGTTGAAGATGGGCTCGAAGTTGAACGCGATGGCACCGATGCCGAGCTCACCCGCGCGTGCGAAGGTGGGCGGGTTGCCGCAGGCGACCCAGATCGGCGGGTGACCCTTGCCGTACGGCTTGGGGAGGATGTTGTGCGGCGTGGGCACGGTGAAGTGCTCGCCCTCGTACGAGTAGTCCTCCTGCTCCCACATGCGCGGGACCTCCCTGATCACTTCCTCCCACTCGGCTTTGGTCGTGGGCGGATCGAGGATGTCGAAGCTGGCGAGCTCGTGGCTGCCGGCGCCTCGTCCGGTGCCCCACTCGTAGCGGTTGTTGGTGAAGTGGTCGAGCATGGCGGCGCGCTCGGCGTAGCGCACCGGGTGCTCCTTGCGGGGAGAGAGCGAGTTGATGCCCGACGACAGGTGGATGTAGTCGGTCTGCGCGGCGATCCACCCCATCACGACCTCGGGCGCCGACATGTGCGAGTACTCGGTCAGCGCGTGGTGCTCGCCCAGCCAGGCGTACTTCCAGTTGTGCTTGTCGGCGAAGATCACGTACTCGGCCTCGCGCATGAGCGCCGTGTGCTCCATCTCGGTCTGGTGCGCGGCGGGGCCGGGGATGTAGCCGTTGAGGAAGATGCCGAATTCCATGAGGGAGGTGCTCCTGTCGAGGCGAGTCGGAGTGCCGAAGCGTTCTAATGCTACGCCTTAAAACAGCCGACCGTCAAGGCGGCACGGCTCGTCCCGTGTGCCACCATTCGGGCGTGGCCACAGGTGACGGCTGACCCATGGACTTCACCGTCCCCGACGAGCATGCGATGGTGTGGGCGGCGGTCGGCGAGATCGCGGCCCGGTTCGGACACGAGTGGTTCCGCGAGCGGGCGCGGGCCGGTGGACGCGCCGAGGAGCTCTGGCAGGCGCTGGCGGCGCCGGGCTTCCTCTCCGTGCACCTGCCGGAGCAGTACGGGGGCGGGGGCGGCGGGTTGAGCGAGCTCGTCGTGGTGAGCGAGGCGGCGGCCGCGCAGGGTTGCCCGTTGCTCTTGGTGCTCGTGTCGGCCGGCATCTGCGGCGAGCTGCTCGCTCGCTTCGGCACCGACGCGCAACGGGATCGCTGGCTGCGCGGACTCTGCGCGGGCGAGAAGATGGTGTTCGCCATCACCGAGCCCGACGCGGGCTCCAACAGCCACCGGCTCTCCACCACCGCGACGCGTGATGGCGACGTCTACCGGCTGCAGGGAACCAAGACCTTCATCTCGGGGGTCGACGAGGCGGGCGCCGTGCTCGTCGTGGCACGCACCGCCGTCGACACCGAACCTGTCCAGTCCGGGCGCGCGCAGCTCTCCTTGTTCGTCGTCGACACCGACGCGCCCGGGCTCGAGCGTGCGCCGATCCCGGTCGAGGTGACCATCCCCGAGAAGCAGTACCAGCTGTTCTTCGACGGTGTGGAGGTACCTACCGATCGTCTCGTCGGCACCGAAGGCGACGGGCTGCGTCAGCTCTTCCACGGCCTCAACCCGGAGCGCATCCTCAGCGCCTCGATCTGCACCGGCGTCGGCCTCTACGCGCTCGCACGCGCGTCGGAGTATGCGCGCGAGCGCGAGGTGTGGGGTGTTCCCATCGGGACCCACCAGGGCGTCGCGCATCCGCTGGCGCGGGCCAAGATCGCGCTCGAGCTGGCCCGCCTCATGATGCAGAAGGCGGCGTGGATGCACGACCACACCGACGATGACGCCCACGATCGGGTGGCGGCCGGCGAAGCCGCCAACATGGCCAAGTTCGCGGCCGCCGAGGCCGGCGCCCGCTGCCTCGACGCCGCGATCCAGACCCACGGTGGCAACGGCATGGCCACCGAGTACGGGCTCGCCGACCTCTGGGGTCTCGTGCGCCTCCTGCGCATCGCGCCGGTGAGCCACGAGATGATCCTCAACTTCGTCGCGCAGCAGTCTCTCGGACTGCCCAAGTCCTACTGACGCCGCTTCGGCACCGCTCACCGCGCACCGCTCACCTTTTGGCGCCGTTCGGCGGCCTCTGTCACCGTCGAACGGTGAGAAAAGGCGGATGGGCCCCCTCGCCGCCGGCGCCCACGCGCCAGACTGACGGCATGCAGGCTCCCGCACAGCGCTTCGTCGGACACCGGATCAAGCGGGTCGAGGACCCGCGCCTGCTCACGGGGCGGGGACGCTACGTCGACGACGTCGTCGTCCCGGGGATGCTGCACGCGCACTTCGTGCGCAGCCCGTTCGCGCACGCGCGGATCCGTGGCATCGACGTCGAGGAGGCGCGTCGCCATCCGGGCGTCGTCGCCGTCTACACCGGCGCCGACATGGAGGCGCTGACCCATCCGTTCATCGGGTTCCTGCCGCTGCCCGACCTCTACCACCCGATGTACTTCGCGCTCGCCACCGACAAGGTCCGGGTCGTCGGCGATCCCGTCGCGCTGATCGTCGCCGAGTCGCGCTACGTGGCCGAGGACGCAGGCCAGCTGGTCGTCGTCGACTACGAGGAGCTGGAGCCCATCGCCACCATCGAGCACGCGCTCGACTCCTCGCGACCCGCGATCTGGCCCGGTCCGCACGGCAACGTGCTACAGCAGGACCGGCGCGACTACGGCGACGTCGACGCCGCGTTCCGCGACGCCGACCGGGTCGTGCGCGAGCGGTTCGTGCAGCACCGCTACTCGAACCAGCCCATGGAGACGCGCGGCTGCGTCGCCGAGGTCGACCCGGTTGCGGGCACGGTGGAGTACCACTCCGCCACGCAGAACACCCACCTGCTGAAGTGGTCGCTCGCCGCGCTCACCGGACGTCGGCCCATCTGGCAGTCGCTGGTCGAGATCGCGCGGCAGCGGGAGCGCATGGTGGGGCTGCTGCAGAAGGCCAAGGCCATGGCCGCAGCCAACAAGGCCGCGGGTGCGAGCAAAGCGGACGAGCTCGGCGACCACGCGCAGCACGCCGCGGTCGAGGAGCCGATGGGCGAGGGGCTCTCGGCCCCGGCGTCACCCGGCAGGGCGATGGCGCAGACGTTCCTCCGGGAGCCGGTGCGGATCGCCCACCTCGTGCGCATGCTGCTCGGATTGCTCGCCAAGGATCCGGCGACGCTGCCGCGCGTCACCGCGCAGGACATCGGTGGCGCGTTTGGCGTGAAGGTGCTGCCGACGCGTGAGGACGTCGCGGTGCTCGCGGCGGCCGTCGAGCTCGGGCGGTCGGTGAAGTGGATCGAGGATCGCAACGAGCACCTATTGGTCGCGGGACAGGCGCGGGAGGAGACGCTCGACGTCGAAGCCGCGCTGCGTGACGACGGCACGCTGCTCGGTCTTCGTGTGCACATGACGATGGACCAGGGCGCGTATCCCGCGTTCCCGTTCAGCGCCGCGATGTACCCGCTCCTGATCCGGACGATGCTGCCCGGCCCGTACCGCGTCCCCGCGCTCGGGTTCACCACCACCCTCACCGCGTCGAACAAGGCGACCTACGTGGCGTACCGAGGGCCGTGGGCAGTGGAGACGTGGGTGCGCGAGAGGATGCTCGATCTCGCCGCACGCGATCTCGGCATCGGTCGTGACGAGATCCGGCTGCGCAACATCATCGGTCCCGACGAGCTGCCGCAGAAGATGGTCACCGGTCCCACGCTCGACGTGCGCATGTCGGCCCGAACGACCCTCGAGCGCGCGCTCGAGCTCGCCGACCTCGAGCACTGGCCGGCGCGGCAGGAGGCCGCGCGGGCCGACGGCCGATGCGTGGGCCTCGGCTTCGCCACCTTCATCGAGGCCGCGCCGGGACCGCCCGACTTCCAGGAGTCGGTCATGGCCGGTGGCGGTGGTGGGGTCATGGCCGGTGAACCGGCGCGGTCGGTGCTCGAGGGCGACGGCACCGTGTCGGTGTACACGCAGCAGATGCCGCACGGACAGGGCCACGAGACCACGCTCGCCCAGGTCGCGGCGGACGAGCTCGGGGTGCCGATCGAGCAGGTGGTGGTGCGCTACGGCGACACCGCGATCACGCCGTTCGGCCTCGCGGGCACGGGCGGGAGCCGCTCGGCGCCGATGGCCGGTGGTGCGGTCACGTACTCGGCGCGCGCCCTGCGTGAGCAGGTGCTCGACGTCGCCGCCGATCTCCTCGAAGCACCGCGCGACGACCTCGTCGTCGACGACGGCACCATCCACGTCGCCGGGGTCCCGTCGATCTCGGTGACCTACGCCGACGTCGCTGCCGCCCGTCCCGACGGGCAGCTCTCGGGCGACTTCTCGTACGACGGCGGTGAAGGCGGCTGGGCGCAGGCCACCCACGTGTGCTGGGTCGAGGTCGACCTCGAGACCGGCCGCGTGCACCTCGACCGCTACGTCGCGGTCGAGGACTGCGGCGAGCTCATCAACCCGGACGTGGTCGACGGTCAGGTGAGCGGGGGCGTCGTGCAGGGGATCGGCGCGGTGCTCTACGAGCGGTCGGTGTACGACGAGCAGGCCAACTTCCAGGCCGGCACGTTCATGGACTACCTGCTCCCGACCGCGGCCGAGGTGCCCGAGATCGAGATCCACCACGTCGAGACGCCGACCGACCTCGAGATCAACTACCGGGGAGTCGGCGAGGGCGGGATGATCGTGGCCCCGGCGGCGCTCACCAACGCGATCGAGGATGCGCTCGCACACCTCGGTGTGCGCATCACCGAGCAGCACCTTCCTCCCGCACGGATCCTCGAGCTCGCGGGCGTCATCACCCCCGACGCGTGATCCCCTTCGTCGACTGGCTCGCGGGTCAGACGCGTCGGCGCGACGCGGTCGGCGATCTCGCGCGCGACACCCGTCGCGACGACACGTGGCCGCCGAGCGGCAAGATCAACCGGGCCAAGCTGCGCGCGCACCTCGAAGCACTCGACGCCATCCCGGGTGCACTCGACGCGCTCGACGCCGCGTGGGCCGAGTGGGACCGTCTTCGACGCGAGGAACGCGACGCCTGATGGGATCGCTCGACGACGCGCTCGCGCTCACGCTCCGGTCATGCGAGCGAGCATGTGGTCCATCACGTGACCGTGCTCGACCGCGGGGCTGAAGAGCACCACCTCGGCGTCCTCGAGCACTCGCACGCTGTGACCCGGAGGCCAGTGGAACAGCTCCTCGGCGGAGCACCGCTCGGCGGTCCCGTCGGTGTAGGTCACGACGACGGAGCCCGCGACGACGTAGCCCCAGTGCGGGACCGGGCAGGCGTCATCCTCGAGCCCTTCGAGCAGCGGCGCGATGTCGGTGCCGGTGGCGAGGGTGAAGTGCTCGCCGCCGAGGGTGCCGGCGTCGGATGCGTCGCCGAACTCGCTCGCCTGGCGCGCCACCGCGCCGGGCACGTCGATCTTCGCGGGGATGTCGTACCGGTGGACGTGCATGGTGCCCTCCTCTGAAGTCGGTCGCTGCAGCCGACTCTCGACGAGTGCACTTGCAGCCTGGTTGCAAGGTGCTGGTGTGGCGACCCGAGACGTTCAGCCTCGGAGCCAGCCACGCGTCCCGAGCTCGGGATGCAGCACGTCCTCGCTCCACAGGACCTGACCGGTCATGATCTCGGGATCGGCCAGCGCCACCTGCAGCGTCGCCTCGGCGAAGTCGTCGACGCTGGCGAAGTCGTCACCCTGGTACGCGATGCGGTTGCCGGGTGTCAGCACCGGCTCCGACGGCAAGAGCGCGTTCACCGCGATGCCGTGCGGCGCGACCTCGAACGCGACTGCCTGGGTGAGGTGGTGCATGGCGGCCTTGTTGCCGCCGTACGCGAGGGCCGTCGGTCCGCCAGGGTGGTCGTACGGTCCGGGACCGGGCACGAACGCGGCCAGCGAGCTGATGTTCACGATCCCGCCGCGCCCGCGCTCGATCATGTCGGGCAGCACGAGCTGCATGAGTCGGTAGCTCGCGAACAGTCCGATCTGGAAGTGGAGCCGGTAGCCCTTGAGCGGGAAGCCGAGGAACGAACCTGGTCGCGTCGTACCCGGGCGCGTCGTGCCCGGGCGCGTCGTGATGCCGCCGACGGGCGGCGCCGGCGGTGCTGCGTCCTTCGGTGGACGGGGCGCGTCGTCGCGGCTCGGCGGTCGCCCGGGGACGGTGAGCGCAGCGTTGTTCACGAGCAGGTCGATCGGCCCGAGCGCGGCGCGCGCTTCGGCGACCAGGCGGTCGACGTCGTCATCGATGGCGAGGTCGGCGCGGATCGCGACCGCGCGTCCGCCGTCAGCCTCGATCGCCGCGACCGTGTCGTGGATCGTGCCCGGCAACCGCTCGTCGAACACCTGCTCGGTGCGCGCGGCCACCGCGACCGCGGCGCCCTCACGCGCGAACAGACGCGCCACCGCCTCGCCGATGCCTCGGCTCGCGCCGGTGACGATCGCCACCCGACCCTCGAGACGACCCGGCGTACGTGAGCGTCCGGCTGGCGCGCTCACATCACGGTCCGGTACTGCGAGCCGTCGGCGAGGGTCGGGTCGGAGAAGTACCTCACCATGTTCGTCTGCACGAACGACGCGACGAAGCGGCCGTCGTCGGTGAACACGTCGGCCGCGCCGAACGTGCGACCGCGTCCGGCGTACGGGCTGCGGTGCGCGAGCAGCAGCCATTCGTCGGCGCGGAACGGCTCGTGGAACACGATCGTGTGTCCGACGACGCCGGTCGAGAGCCCTCGGTGCGCGTCGTCCTGGCCGATCCCGGCGTGCGGGCGCAGCGCGGTCGCGATCAGGAAGCCGTCGGTCGCCCACGCGAGGACGCCCTGGTGCACCGACGGATCGTCGGGCAACGCCGGTGCCTTGGCCCAGAGGAACGTCTCCGCCGGACCGGTCGGCGCGTCGACCGACCAGAGGTCGACGCCGTCGACGATGCGCAGCTCGGTGCCGGGATACACGAGCAGGCCCTGGTCGGTGGGCGGAGTGTCGGCGGGCGCGGTGACCGCGGGCATCGCGACGTCGTGGCGGATCACGTCGGGCTCGTCGACGTCGAGCAGCACGAGGAAGCGTGCGCAGAGTCGGTCGCCCTGCCACGCGGTGACGGTGTCGCTGGCGAAGGTGCGTCCATCGTGGATCGACTCCACCGCGAGCTCGGTGGGCGAGTCGATGCGACCGGGGCGGGCGAACACGGCCTGGATCGAGCGCACGGCCTTCCCGGGGTGGCGCAACGAGGAGACGACGATGGCCTGCGCGAGGAGCTGTCCGCCGAACACGACGTCGCGCTGGCCGGCGTCGCCGGCGTTCGTGATGCGGTAGCGGTCGGCGGTGACCGGCTCGGGTCGCAGCATCTCGGGGACGGCTGAGCGGTCCGGCATCCGGTCGATCCTACGGGTGCGCGGCGGGAGCGGTGGGAGCGGTGGAGTGGTGCCGCTGGGGTGGTGCGGCTGGTGGGCGTAGTCTCACCTCAGACCGCGATCCACCGGGGAGCATCGCAATGGACCTCAACGACCTCATCCTCGTCAGCGTCGACGACCACGTTGTCGAACCGCCCGACATGTGGGAGCGCCACGTGTCGAAGGCCGACCTCGAGCATGCGCCGCGCGTGATCCACAAGGACGAGATGGACGCCGACGTCTGGACGTTCGAGGGAACCGAGATCCCCAACGTCGGCCTCAACGCGGTCGCCGGCCGTCCACCCGAGGAGTACGGCTTCGAACCCACCGCGTTCGACGAGATCCGCCGCGGCGCGTACGACATCCACGAGCGCGTGCGCGACATGGACGTCAACGGTGTGCTCGGATCGTTGTGCTTCCCGTCGATGACGGGCTTCTGCGGCCAGCTGTTCAGTCGTACGCCCGACCGCGAGCTCGGTCTCCGTCTCCTGCAGGGCTACAACAACTGGCACATCGACGAGTGGTGCGGCACCTATCCGGGGCGCTTCATGCCGCTCGCGATCGCGCCGATCTGGGACCCCGAGCTCATGGCCGCGGAGATCCGGCGGGTGGCCGACAAGGGATGCCACGCGGTCACCTTCTCCGAGAACCCCACCAAGCTCGGCTACCCGAGCTTCCACACCGATCACTGGGACCCGTTCTGGCGGGCGTGCGAGGAGACCGAGACGGTCGTCTGCCTGCACATCGGCTCGTCGTCGTCGATCTCGGTCACGTCGCCCGACGCGCCGGTCGACGTGATGATCACCGTCACGCCGGTGAACCTCTTCATGTGCGCTGCCGACCTCATCTGGTCGCAGATCTTCCGCAAGTTCCCCAACCTCAAGATCGCGCTGTCGGAAGGCGGGATCGGGTGGATCCCCTACTTCCTCGACCGCATCGACTTCACCTACCAGCACCACAGGGCGTGGACGCACCAGGACTTCGGGGACAAGACGCCGCGTGAGGTGTTCCACGAGCACATCATCACCTGCTTCATCGACGACCCCACCGGTCTCAAGCTCATCGACGACGTCGGCATCGACACCGTCACGTGGGAGTGCGACTACCCGCACTCCGACTCGGCGTGGCCGAACGCGCCCGAGGTGTTCATGCAGTCGGCGAGCGTGCTCCCCGACGACGTGATCAACAAGATCACGCACGAGAACGCCATGCGCATCTTCCAGTTCGACCCGTTCGCCCACCGGTCGAAGGACCAGTGCACCGTGGGTGCGCTCCGGGCACAGTCGCCCGACGTCGACGTGGTGACGCGCAGCCCGCGCAAGAAGCAGTCGAACACCGACATCACGTCGTTCGTGAACACCGCGTCGAAGGTGCTCCAGAACGACTGACCGGCGCGTAACCTGCGCGCCGGGCGAGAGCGGGCTTTGCCCGTCTCGCCCGCTGGGACGGAACGAGCGGAGCGAGCGAGGGCGAAGAGACGTGATCGACGACGCGAAGACGCTCTGGGAACTGCTGGACCGGCGTGCGGCGGAGACGCCTGACGCCCCGATGCTGATCGACGAGCGCGACCGCACGGTCTCGTTCGCCGAGTTCCGTGACTGGTGCAAACGGGTGGCGGCCGGGCTGATGACGCTGGGCGTCACGCCCGACACCCCGGTGGCGTGGCAGCTCCCCACACGCATCGAGTCGGTCGTGCTGTCGTTCGCGCTGGCCCGTCTCGGCACCACGCAGGCGCCGATCATCCCGATCTACCGGGAGCGAGAAGTCGGTTCGGTGCTCCAGCAGGCGGGCGTGAAGTTCTTCGCCGTCCCCGGCGTGTGGCGCAACTTCGACTACGAGGCGATGGCTCGTGGGCTGCAGGAAGCCTCCGGTGGGGCGTTCGAGACGCTGGTGGTCGCCGCCGATGTTCAAGATGGTGGGCTGCCCGAGGGCGACCCGGCGACGTTGCCCGCCGCGCCGACCGACGGCGATGCCGTCCGGTGGCTCTACTCGACGTCGGGCACCACCGCGGCGCCGAAGTGCGTCCTGCACTCCGACGGTGGCCTCATCGCGGGCGGCATCGGCCTCGCCCACGCGCTCGAGATCCAACCGGACGACGTCGGCTCGATGGCGTTCCCGTGCACGCACATCGGTGGCCCCGACTACTTCGTGGTGATGCTCGCGCACGGCATGCCCGCGGTTCTGCTCGAGGCCTTCGATCCCGCGGGTGCGGTGGCCACGTTCGCGCGCCACGGCGTGACGATGGCCGGTGGTAGCACCGCGTTCTACCTCGCGTTCCTCAACGAGCAGCGCAAGGACCCGTCGAAGCCGGTGATCCCGACGCTGCGCATGCTCAACGGTGGCGGCGCGCCCAAGCCGCCCGAGGTCTTCCGCGAGGTGAAGGCGGAGATGCACATCCCGGTGTGTCACGGCTACGGCATGACCGAGTGCCCGATGATCACCCAAGGCTCGCCCAGCGACACCGACGAGCAGCTCGCCAACACCGACGGCGCGCCGGTGTTCGGCTGCGTCGTGCAGATCGTCGACGAGCAGGGTGCGCCGGTGGCCGCCGGCGTCACCGGCGAGGTACGTGTCGGCGGCCCGATGCTGGCGAAGGGCTACATGGACCCCGAGCAGACCAAGGCCGCGTTCGGGGCCGACGGGTTCTTCACCACCGGCGATCGCGGCTACTTGCGGGACGACGGCCACATCGTGCTCACCGGCCGTACCAAGGAGCTCATCATCCGCAAGGGCGAGAACATCAGCCCGCGCGAGATCGAGGATCTGTTGCAGACCCACCCGAAGGTCGCGGCGGTGGCGGTGATCGGGCTCCCCGACCGCGACCGCGGTGAGCGCGTGTGCGCGGTGGTCGAGACGCCTGCGGGCCAGGAGCCGCTCACGTTCGCGGAGATGCAGCAGTTCTGTCGCGACCACCAGCTGATGACGCAGAAGATCCCCGAGCAGCTCGAGGTCGTCGACGTGCTGCCCCGCAACGCGACGTTCAAGATCCTCAAGCACGAGCTGGTGAAGCAGCTGAAGGACACCGAGGTGAGCTCGTGAGGTTCGTCTTCAACTACCCGGAGACCTCGGGGCTCGAGAGCGATCTGCTCGACTCGGGTGAGATCAGCGATGTGGCGCGCGCGGTCGAGGCCGCCGGCTTCGACGCGTTCGCGCTCACCGAGCACCCCATCCCCGGGGCCAACTGGCTCGCGCACGGCGGCCACCAGACGCTCGACCCCTTCGTCGGCCTCGCGTTCGCCGCCGCGGTGACCCAGCGCATCAAGCTGCTCACCCACCTGTCGGTCGCGCCGTACCGCAACCCGTTCCTGCTGGCGAAGACCGCGGCCACGCTGGACCGCTGCTCGAACGGGCGGTTCGTCCTCGGGCTGGGCGCCGGCTACCACAAGACCGAGTTCTTCGCGCTGGGCGTCGACTTCGACGAGCGCAACGCGCTGGTCGACGAGGCGCTCGAGCTGCTCCCGAAGGCGTGGGCGGGCGAACCGTTCGACGCCCAGGGACTGCACTTCGCCGCCAAGGGCGTCATCCAGCGGCCGCGGCCGGCGCAGAACCCGATCCCGATCTGGATCGGCGGCAACTCCAAGCTCAGCCGTCGCCGGGCCGCGACCGTGCAGGGGTGGATGCCGATGGGCATCCCCGAGGAGGTGGCGCGCACGACGCGCTCGCCGCACATCTCGGGCCTCGAGCAGCTCGCCGACATGATCGCCGAGGTCAAGGAGCTGGCCGGTGACCGCGCCGGCGAGCTCGACTTCTGCATGAGCTACATGGAGGAGGGCATCCACCAGCCCACCGAAGACGTCAACCGGCACTTCGACGAGCTCGGGAAGATGGAGGCGGCCGGGGTCACCTACGTCAACATCGGCCACCCGCCCACCACGCCGCAGCAGATGCTCGACTTCATCGACGCCTTCGGCGGGACGTACATCGCTCGCTGAACCCTGATCCCCCGACGGCCGAGCGGGGGTGCCGCACCGGTATCCTGCGCGCGGTGAGCACCTCGCCCACGCTCGAGATCCCGAAGCTGTGGGCGATCGTCGTCCACGCCACGCCCCGCGTGGTCGAGGGCACGCTCATCCCGCTCGGGCTGTTCTTCCTCGTGTTCCAGTTCGTGGGGGTGTGGGGCGCACTCGCCGCCGGCCTCGCGTGGACCTACGGGGCGATCCTGGTGCGGTTGGTGACGCACCGGCGGGTACCGGGCATCCTGCTCATCGGCGCGCTCACCGGTGGTGCCCGGCTCGCGCTCGCCGTCGCCACGAACAGCGTGTTCCTCTACTTCCTGCAGCCGACGCTCGGCACCGCCCTGGTCGGCAGCGCGTTCCTGCTCTCGTTCACGTTGCGCCGTCCGCTGACCGAGCGCCTCGCGCACGACTTCTGCCCTCTGCCCGAGTCGTTCACGGGCCATCCGCACGTGAAGCGGTTCTTCCTCCACATCTCGCTGCTCTGGGCGGCGGTGTTCCTCGCCAACGCCACCCTCACGTTGTGGTTGCTGCTCAGCCAGTCGGTGGGGATCTTCGTGTTGGCCAAGCCGTTCGTGTCGTTCGGCTTCACCGCCGTCGGGGTGGCGTGCTCGTGGCTCTGGTTCCACCGAACCATGAGGCGCCACGGGTTGCTCGCCCCTGCGGCG
>DASUAS010000153.1:0-3341 GCA_035763625.1 Acidimicrobiia bacterium | reverse complement strand
GACGACCTCCCCGTGCGCCTCATCGCCCCCGCGTTCACCCTCGGTGTGTCCGACGGGCAGCTCAACGGCACCGACCGCATGCGGTACTCGCTCACGAGTCGCGAGCTGGTCAACGACAGCACCGAGACGCACCTCAAGGCGAACGACATGGCCGGCGTCGTCGCGGTGGTCGCGTGCGACAAGCCTCCGGTCGGCACCCTTGCCGCCCTGCTCGAGCACAACGCGCCGGCGCTGATGCTCTCCGACGGCTCGATCCACCCCGGGATCGATCCCGTGACCGGCGGGCCCATCGACCTCGTCACCGCGTTCCAGTTTGCGGCCGATCCCGACCCCGAGGTGCGTGCGCGCCTCGCGCTGCACGCGTGTCCCGGTCAGGGCAGCTGCGGCGGCATGTTCACGTACAACACCATGCAGACGTTCATCGGTGTGCTGGGCATGGAACCGCTGCACATGGTCGCTCCGGCCTCCGACGACACGCGTCGCACGAAGACGTTCCCCGACGAGCTCGCCGGCTTGCTGGCCACGATCACCGCCGCCGGCATCCGGCCGCGCGACATCGTCACTCCCGCGGCGATGCGCAACGCCTTCGTCGTGGTGATGGCGATGGGCGGTTCCACCAACGTCGTGCTCCACGGCCCCGAGATCGCCCGCGCCGCCGGCTTCGACCTCTGGGACGACGTGCTGAGCCAGCAGGAATTCAACGAGCTGTCGCATCGGCTCCCGGTGCTCGTCAACATGCGTCCCTTCGGCGCCTACTCGATGGTCGACGTCGACGCGGTCGGGGGCGTCACCGTCGTCGTCGAGGAGCTGCTCGCCGCCGGCGAGCTGGATGGCTCGGTGCTCACCTGCACCGGCGAGACGCTGGCCGAGCAGCTCGAGCGGCTCGACCCGCCGGCGCCCGACGGCGAGGTCGTGCTCCCCGTGCGGGCACCGTTCAAGCCGACCGGCGGTCTCCGCCTGCTGCGGGGCAACCTCGCGCCCGACGGCGGCGCCATCCTGAAGGTGGCGGGGGTCGAGGGTGGCATCGTCGACGGGCGGTTCACCGGTCGCGCGCGCGTGTTCGAGGGCGAGCGTGCGCTCATCGCCGCGCTCGAGGACGCCCCCGACTCGTTCACCGACGGTGATCTCGTCGTCGTGCGGTACGAGGGTCCCCGGGGCGCGCCCGGCATGCCCGAGATGCTCGACCCGACCTCGCGCATCACCGCGCTGTGCCGGGCGCGGAACATCACGGTCGCCCTGATGACCGACGGGCGCTTCTCGGGAGGCTCCGTCGGGCTCGTCATCGGGCACGTCTCGCCCGAGGCCTTCCTCGGCGGCCCGATCGCACTGCTCCACGACGGCGACACGATCACCGTCGATCTCAACGCCGACCGGCTCGACTGCCGCGAGCTCGACGACCGCGACACGTACGAGCAGCGCTCGCAGCAATGGGACGACGCCGTCGCCGCGAACGGTGGGATCCACCCCGACGCGCCGGTCGTCAGCAGCCGCGTGCTGGGGCGCATGCGCGCCACCGCGAGCGCTGCCCTTCGCGGCGGCGGCATGACGAACGACTGCTCTTAGCCCCACGGAGACGCACGTGCCCGAGATCCTCGAGGTCGAGACCGCGCGCGCCCTGCTCGACACCCGCGCTCTCGATCGTGAGATCGCGCAGGTGCACGCGCCCGATCCGTGGTTCCTGAAGCGCGGGCTCACGCCACCGGCGGTGCGCGCCGCATTGAAGGGCCAGTCGTTCGCGAAGGCGCGGCGGCGCGGCAAGCTCATCCTCGTCGATCTGACCTCCGGCGCGGTGCTCGGTCTGCACCTGGGCATGAGCGGGCGCGTGCTGGTCGACGACGAGGCCGCCGGCGACCCGCTGCGCTACGCGAGCAACAAGGCTGATCCCGCCTGGCACCGCTTCGGCGTCACCTTCGCCGACGGCGGCACCATGTACCTGCGTGACCCCCGCCGCCTCGGCGCGGTGGAGCTCGATCCCGACGAGGAGCGCCTCGGTCCCGACGCGTTCGACCTCACCCTCGCCCAGCTGCGCACGATCCTCGGGCGGAGCCAGGCGCCGGTGAAGGCGGTGATCATGGACCAGTCGCGCGTCGCGGGGCTCGGCAACCTGCTCTGCGACGAGGCGCTGTGGCGGGCCGGCATCGATCCCGCCCGCAGCGCGCACGACCTGCGCGACGACGAGGTGAAGCGCCTGCACCGCGCCATCCGCGACACCCTCCGGATCCTCGGTCGCCGAGGGGGGTCGCACACCGGCGACCTCACGTCGGCCCGCGGTCCTGGGCTGCACTGCCCCAAGGACGGCGCGCCGCTGCTGCGCCGGACGGTGGGGGGTCGCACCACCTACTCGTGCCCGGTCCACCAGCGATAGCGACTTGCGATCCGGCGCCGGGTCCGGCATGATGGGTGGTTCATGCAGTACTCGCCCGCCACCATTCTCGTACTCATGTAGCGCACGCCGTCACCTCGCGCGTGCGCTACACCCTCGCTGCGGCGGGGGTTTTTTTCTGCCCGAAGCCAGCCACCCAAGGGAATCAGTCATGCAGCTCACCGGCGCCCAGGCCCTCATCAAGAGCCTCGAGATGGAGCACACCGAGGTCATGTTCGGCCTCCCCGGCGGTGCCATCCTCCCCGTGTACGACCCCCTCATCGACTCGTCCATCCGCCACATCCTCGTGCGCCACGAGCAGGGCGCCGGGCACATGGCCGAGGGCTACGCGCACGCCACCGGTCGGCCGGGCGTGGCCATGGTCACGAGCGGCCCGGCGGCGACCAACATCGTGACGCCGTTGTGCGACGCCTACATGGACAGCATCCCGCTGGTGGTGATCACCGGCCAGGTGGCCTACTCGGTGATCGGTACCGACGCGTTCCAGGAGGCCGACACCGTCGGCATCACCATGCCGGTCACCAAGCACAACTGGCTGGTCACCGACGCCAACGACATCCCTCGGGTCATCCGCGAGGCATTCCACGTCGCGACCACCGGCCGGCCCGGCCCGGTGCTGGTCGACCTGCCGAAGGACGTCGCCAACCAGCCGATGGAGTGGCACTGGCCCGACGCGGTCGACCTCCCCGGCTACAAGCCCACCACCAAGGGCCACCCCAAGCAGATCAAGGACGCGGCGCGTCTCATGGGCGAGGCCGAGCGCCCGGTCATCTACGCGGGCGGCGGCATCCTCAAGGCCCGGGCCGCCGAGGCGTTGCGCGAGCTCGTGGAGCTCACCGGCTTCCCGGTGGTCACCACCCTCATGGCGAGGGGTGCCTTCCCCGACGACCACCCGCGCTGCCTCGGCATGCCGGGAATGCACGGCAACTACACCGCCATCACCGCGATGCAGAAGTCC
>DASUAS010000152.1:0-6200 GCA_035763625.1 Acidimicrobiia bacterium | reverse complement strand
CGGGGCCGCACGATCACGGTGGTCGGCACCGGCGAGGTGCGGGGCACACCCGACGTCGCCGACCTCGTGCTCGGCGTCTCGGGTCGCGCCGGTTCCGCGGCCGAGGTGATGGCCCGCATCTCGGACCGCGCCCAGAAGGTGATCGACGCGCTGCACGGTGCGGGCGTGTCCGACGAGGACATCCAGACCGCCGACCTCTCCGTGCAACCCGTGGTCGACGACGACGGCAAGGTGACCGGGTACGAGGCGAGCAACACCGTCTCCGTCCACATCCGCGACCTCTCCCAGGCGGGTGCGATCGTCGACGCCGCGGCCGCCAAGGCGGGCGACGACATCCGTGTGCAGGGCATCACCTTCTCGATCGACGACGACAGCGCGCTCCTCGCCGCGGCGCGCACGAAGGCCACGAAGCGCGCCCGGGCCCAGGCCGAGCAGCTCGCGAGCGGTGCCGACGTCGAGGTCGGCGACGTCCGCTCCATCACCGAGGCCGCCAGCAGCACGCCGCTCGCCTACTCCGCGGATGCGGCGGCGAAGGCCGCGGGTACGCCGGTGATGCCCGGGAGCGAGACGCTGTCGGTGGAGGCCACGGTGGTGTTCGCCATCCGCTGAGTTCGTTCGCACGTAACCCTCGCGGTGTGAGACGGTCAAGGTGGGTCATTCCGGGACCGATACCCAGGCAGGCGCCGAGGTGGGACGGGGCAGATGAAGGTGTTCGACGCCGAGGACTTCCCTCGGCCGACCGAGGCAGGCGGTCTCTCGTCGGCACGCGCCCGCGCGGTGTTCGACACCCTCGGCGAGGGCCTGATCATCTGGAGCAGCTCCGGGCAGATCCTCGACTGCAACCGCAGCGCCGCCGAGATCCTCGGCCGCCCGTGGTCGGAGCTGCGCACCATGGACTTCGACGACGTGATGAGCGCCGCCGCGCTCGAGATGGCACCGATCACGGAGCACGGTCGCCGGCTCGAACGCGCCGAGTTCCCCGCGGTCCAGGCGCGTCGGGAGGGTCGACCGGTGGTCGGCGAGGTGCTCCGGATCACCCGCCCCGACGGCACGCACGTCTGGCTCGAGATCGATGTCCGCCCCGTCGTCGACGAGTTCGAGGGGGGGCTGCTGGTCACGTCGTTCCGCGACATCACCGAACGCAGGCATGCCGAAGAGCAGACGCGCGCGCTCTCGGCGATCGTCGAGTCGTCGACCAGCGCGCTCGCACACTCGGAGGCGCGCTTCCGCTCACTCGTGCAGCGGTCATCGGACGTTGCGCTCGTGCTCGACGCCGACGGCGTCATCACCTACGCCAGCCCGGCGGTGGCGCGCTTCGGGTACGCACCCCACGACCTGATCGGTCAGCGCAGCCGCGACCTCGTGCATCCCGATGACGTCGAGCGCCTGCGTGACGAGGTGTTCGCCACGGTCATCGAGGAAGGCAGCGGCACGGTGGAGTGGCGTGTCCGTCGCGCCGACGGCTCGTACCGCTGGGTGGAAGAGGTGTTCACCGACCTGCACGACGTCCCCGCGGTCGGCGGTTGGGTCGCCAACATGCGCGACATCACCGACCGCCGCAACGCGGAGGAAGAGCGGATCGAGGCGGAGGAGCGCTACCGCCAGGGCTTCGAGCGCTCCGCGTTCGGGCTGGGTGTGCTCGACCTCGAGCAGAACTTCACGTCGGTGAACCCCGCGCTGGCGGAGCTGCTCGGCCACTCCGCCGATCACCTGCTCGGTCGGCGTCCGCTCGAATTCCTGCACCCCACCGAGGTCGAGGGCGCGCGCGACGGCATCGAACGACTCCTGCGCGGCGAGCTCGCGTTCTACAAGCGCGAGCACCGCATGGTGCGGAGCGACGGCAACGTCGTGTCGGTGCTCATCGACATGACGCTCGTGCGCGATTCCGACGGCGAGCCCAGCTACTACTTCGTGCAGGTGCGCGACATCACCGACCGCAAGCGGGCCGAGGAGGCGCTCGCCCACCAGGCGCTGCACGACGACCTCACGCACCTCCCGAACCGGCTCCTGCTCGTCGACCGCCTCGCGCACTCGCTGGCGCGCGCCGATCGCGCCGGCACCCACGTCGCGGTGCTGTTCCTCGACCTCGATCGCTTCAAGCTCGTGAACGACGGTCTCGGTCACGTGGTCGGCGATCAGCTGCTGATCGAGGTGGCGAACCGACTCACGCGGTCGATACGCGCGTCCGACACCGTGGCGCGCTTCGGCGGCGACGAGTTCGTGATCGTGCGCGAGGAGGTCGCCGACGTCACCGAGGCGGTTGAGTTCGCCGAGCGGATCACCACGGTGCTCCACGAGCCGATCTCGCTCTCGGGGCGCGAGCTCTACGCGACGACCAGCGTGGGCATCGCGCTGGGCGGCGCGGGGTCATCCGCCGAACAGCTCCTGCGCGACGCCGACGCGGCAATGTACCGAGCCAAGGACCTCGGTCGTGCGCGCATCGAGCTGTTCAGCCACGAGCTGCAGCAGCAGGTCGCGGCCCGCCTCGACCTGGAGACGGCGCTCCGTCAGGCGATCGAGCGCGAGGAGCTCGAGCTGCTCTACCAGCCGATCGTGCGGCTGGCCGACGGCCGCGTCGTCGGCGCCGAAGCGCTGCTGCGATGGCATCGCGCCGGTCACGGCGTCGTCCTCCCGTCGGAGTTCATCCCCGTCGCGGAGGAGACGGGGATGATCGTTCCCATCGGCACCTGGGCGCTCGAGCACGCGCTGAGCGAGCTGCGCGCCCTCATCGGCGTGCACGGCGAGGTCGACTGGCCGCTGCTGGCGGTCAACCTGTCGGCGTTGCAGCTGCGGCTCCCGACCAGCCTCGCGATGGTAAGACAGGCGATCCGCGCGTCCGACGTCGATCCGTCGATGTTGTCGCTCGAGATCACCGAGAGCGCGCTGATGGGCGACATCGAGACGTCGGCCCGCGCGATGCGGACGCTGCGCGAGCTCGGTGTGCGGCTCGCGGTCGACGACTTCGGCACCGGCTACTCGTCGCTCGCGTACCTCAAGCAGCTGCCCATCGACTCGCTGAAGATCGACCGCTCGTTCATCGACGGCCTCCCGGGCGACCAGCACGACCGTTCGATCACCGAGGCCATCATCACGCTCGGCGACAGCCTGGGGCTGACGATCGTCGCCGAGGGCGTCGAGACGGTCGAGCAGTGGATCGCGCTCGACGAGCTCGGTTGCACGGTGGGCCAGGGGTTCCTGTGGAGCCCGCCCATCCCTGCGAGCTCGTTCGCGCCGCTCATCACCGGGCTGCGCCGCCGGACGGCCCAGGGTTCGGGAGTGGACTCCAACTAGCGTTTTGGGTCATGGACCTCACGCCGCTGATCCAGTCCGCCGACACCAAGATCCTCCTCGTGGTGATGGACGGCCTGGGCGGATTCGCCGACGCCGAGCACGGCACCGAGCTCGAGGAGGCGAGCACCCCGAACCTCGACCAGCTCGTGCGCGAGGGCACCGCGGGGATGGTGGAGCCCGTCGGTCCCGGCATCACCCCCGGTTCGGGCCCCGGCCACCTCGGCCTGTTCGGCTACGACCCCGAGCAGTTCGAGCTCGGGCGCGGCGCGCTCTCCGCCGCCGGACTCGACTTCGAGCTCCGGGCCGGCGACGTCGCCGCCCGCGGCAACCTCGCCACCCTCGGCGCCGACGGCACCATCACCGACCGGCGTGCCGGGCGCATCCCCGACCCGGAGGCGCAGGCCGTCGTGGCCAAGCTCCAGTCGGAGGTCTCGGTTCCCGGGATCGAGGTGTTCTTCCGTCACGAGCGCGAGCACCGCGTGCTCGTCGTGCTGCGCGGTCCCGGCCTCGATCCCCGTCTCTCCGACACCGACCCGCAGCAGACCGGCGTCGCGCCGTTGACGGCCGAAGCTCTCACCGACGGGCCGAACCACGTCGAGGCCAAGCGCACCGCCGACCTCGTCGCCGAGCTCGACGCCCAGGTGCGACGCGTCCTCGCCGACGAGCCCAAGGCCAACGTCGTGCTGTACCGCGGCTTCGACACCCACCGTGAGCTGCCGGGCTTCGACGCCCGTTTCGGCCTGCGCGCGGCCGCGGTGGCGATCTACCCCATGTACCGGGGCATCGCCCGCCTGCTCGGCATGGACGTGCTCGGCCGACCGGCCGACCTCGGCGAGCAGCTCGCGATCCTGCGCGACTCGTGGAACGACTACGACTACTTCTTCCTGCACCACAAGTACACCGATTCGGCCGGTGAGGACGGCGACCGCGCCCGCAAGATCAAGGCCATCGAAGACCTCGACGCGGTCGTCCCCGACCTGCGGGCGCTCTCACCCGACGTGATCGCGGTGAGCGGCGACCACTCCACCCCGTCGCAGCTGGCCGCGCACTCGTGGCACCCGGTGCCCGCGCTGCTGTGGAGCGAGCACTGCGGCCGCGACGACGTCGAGCAGTTCGGCGAGCACTGGTGCCGGCAGGGCGCACTCGGCCTGCGCCCCACCAAGGACCTGATGGCCTTGATGCTCGCCAACGCCGGCCGCCTCCAGAAATACGGCGCGTAGACCCCCGACCCCCGTTTGGCGCCCTTCGCGGGGGTATGGCGCTGAAATTCGGTGTGAAAAGGTCGTTGGGCGGCCGACGATCCGGATGCCGACCCGCTCCGTACATTGGGTGTGGTGGTCGACAGCCCGGTTCCGCGCGAACCCTCCGAGGGTGCGGGCTCGCCGATCGGTCGACGCGTCTTCCTCGGCCTCGTGGGTCTCGGTGCCGCCGGTGTGCTGCTCGGGGCCACCGCGCAGGATTGGCTCGAGCGGGCGGTCGGTCCCCTCATCGCCAAGGACGGCACCGGCCTCGCGTCGCTCCTTCCCATCGGGCGCTTCCGCATCTACTCCGTCACGGGTGACCTCCCGTCACGGAGTCGCGCCGACTGGTCGTTGAAGGTCGGTGGTCTGGTCGACCACCCCTACGAGGTTTCGTACGACGAGCTGACCGCGATGCCCGCGACCGAGCTCACGCGCGACTTCCAGTGCGTGACCGGCTGGCGGGTGCCGAGCGTGCAGTGGAAGGGGGTGCAGCTCTCGCGCCTCCTCGACCGCGCCGGCGTGCAACCCGGTGCGACCGCGCTGCGCCTCCATTCCTTCGACGGCGCGTACACCGAGAGCCTCACCATCGACCAGGCCCGACGCGACGACGTCATCGCCGCGTACCGCTTCGAGGGCGACCCGCTGTCCGACGAGCACGGCGGACCGGTGCGCCTCTACGTCGCGCCCATGTACGGCTACAAGTCGCTGAAGTGGCTCGACCGCATCGAGCTCACCAAGGACGTCCAGGAGGGCTACTGGGAAGTGCGCGGCTACGACGTCGACGGCTGGGTCGGCCGCTCCAACGGACGCGACGACGATGCCACCTGACACCGCCACCAGCGTGGCCGCCCGCGCCCAGGCCGAGCCTCCGATCCTGCGCTTCGACCGCGTCGAGCGCACCGTCCACTGGGTGAACGCGACGCTCTTCGGGACCCTCATGCTCACCGGCGCCGCGCTCTACGCGGGTCCGATCTCCACGCTGGTCGGCAACCGCGAGCTCGTCCGCACGATCCATGTGTACAGCGGACTGCTGCTCCCGATCCCGTTGCTCATCGGCGTGCTCGGTCGCCACGGCAAGCGGCTGCGCACCGACGTCGGGCGATTGAACCGCTGGACGCGCGACGACCGCCGCTGGTTCCGTCGTCGCCACCGCGGCGCGGTGCAGCTGGGCAAGTTCAACCCCGGCCAGAAGCTCAACGCCGCGTTCATCGCCGGCGCCGCGATCGTGATGCTCGGCACCGGTTCGATCATGAAGTGGTTCAGCCTCTTCCCACTCGACTGGCGCACCGGCGCCACGTTCGCGCACGACTGGTTCGCGCTCGGCATCTGGGTCGCGGTCCTCGGCCACATCGGGTTCGCGCTGAGCGACGGCGACGCGCTCGAGAGCATGCTCAATGGCTCGGTTCCCGCGGCGTGGGCCCGCAAGAAGGCGCCGCTCTGGTACGAGGAGCTGCGGTCGTAACCTCGATCGCATGGACACCAGCACGGTCGACAGCTCGGTCGACGCCGCAGTCGCCTCGGCGCGCGCCGACCGCGATGCCGCCCAGCACGATCTCGAAGCCCTCGTGCGCATCCCGAGCATCAGCGCCGATCCCGACCACCGCGGCGACGTCGACGCGTGCGCGACGTCGGTCGCCGACCTCATGCGCGACGCCGGTCTCGACGACG
>DASUAS010000151.1:0-2888 GCA_035763625.1 Acidimicrobiia bacterium | reverse complement strand
CGCCCAGCACGCGCCGATCGGCACGCCGTTGCCCAGCGCCTTGGCCATGGTGACGACGTCGGGCCGCACGTCGTCGGCGTGCTGGTAGCCGAACCACTTGCCGGTGCGACCGAGCCCGGTCTGCACCTCGTCCACCACGAGCAGCGCCTCGCGCTCGTCACACAGCGCGCGCACGCCCTCGAGGTAGCCGGGCGGCGACGGCTGCACGCCGCCCTCCCCCTGGATCGGCTCGAGCATCACCGCGCACACCCGCTCGTCCATCGCCGCCGCCAGCGCGTCGAGGTCGGCGAACACGACCTGGCGGAACCCCTCCGGCAGCGGCTGGAACGTCTCCTGCTTCTGCGGCTGGCCGGTGGCGGCGAGCGTGGTGAGCGTGCGGCCGTGGAACGAACCCCACGCCGACAGCACGTGGAACCGGTCGGGACCACCGTTGGCCTGGCCGTACCGGCGGGCCAGCTTGATCGCGCACTCGTTGGCCTCCGCGCCCGAGTTCGCGAAGAACACCTGCCCACCGCCGCCGTGCAGCGCGTCGAGGCGCGCCGCGACCTGCGGCTGCCACTCGTTGAAGTACAGGTTCGAGACGTGGAGCAGCGTGCGGGCCTGGTCGGCGAGGGCGTCGGCGACCGCGGGGTGCGCGTGCCCCAACGCGGTGACCGCGAGCCCCCCGAGGAAGTCGAGGTACTCCTTGCCCTCGCTGTCCCAGAGCTTCACGCCTTCGCCCCGCACGAACGCCACCGGCAGGCGGCCGTACGTCTGCATGCCGTGCTCGGCGTCGAGCGCCTGGATCTCCGCGAACGTGGTCGTGCTCATGGCAGCACCATGGTCCCGATCCCCTCCCGGGTGAAGAACTCCAACAGGAGCGCGTGCGGGATGCGACCGTCGAGGACGTGGGCCCGGCGGACGCCGCCGCGCAGCGCCTGCAGGCACGACTCCAGCTTCGGGATCATCCCGCCGTCGACCTTGCCGTCGCGCAGCAGGCCTTCGAGCCCCGCGAGGTCGAGGCGCGTCATCAGACTCGACTCGTCGGGGTAGTCGGCGTAGACGCCGGCGACGTCGGTGAGGTAGACGAGCTTCTCGGCCTGGAGCGCGAGCGCGATGGCACCGGCGACGGTGTCGGCGTTGACGTTGTAGGCCTGCCCGAGCTCGTCGACCCCGACCGTCGCGATCACCGGGATGAGCTCCTCGTTGGTCAGCTTGTGCACGATCGACGGATCGATGCTGGCGATGTCGCCCACGAACCCGAGCCGCTCGTCGCGCATCTCGACCTTGATGAGGCCGGCATCCTCGCCCGAGAGCCCGACCGCGTACGAGCCGTGCTGGTTGAGCGCGGCCACGATCTCGCGATTGACCTTGCCCACCAGCGCCATGCGCACGATGTCGACGCTCTCGGCGTCGGTGACCCGCAGGCCGTCGACGAACTCGGGCTGCTTGCCCAGGCGCTGCATGAGGTCGGAGATCTGCGGGCCGCCGCCGTGCACCACGACCGGGTTCATGCCGACGAGGCGCATGAGCACGACGTCCTGGGCGAACAGGTCGGCGAGCGCGGGGTCGGCCATCGCGTGTCCGCCGTACTTCACGACGACGGTACGCCCGGTGAACTCGCGGATGTACGGCAGCGCCTCCGCGAGCACGTGCGCCTTCTCGAGGACTTCCGTGGCGGGATTCGTCACGACGTCCCCATGTTCTCGTCGACGTAGGCGTGGGTGAGGTCGGTGAAGAGCATCGTCGCCTCACCGTTGCCGGTGTGGAGGTCGCAGAGGATGATGAGGTCGCGCGCTTCCATCGCCTGGGCGACGCTGTCGGCGTCGTGCGGGGCCGCGATGCCCTGCTCGCAGACGACGACGCCGTCGTACGCGATCGTCACCTGCTCGGGATCGAACATCGCGCCGCTCACGCCCAGCTCGGAGATGATCCGGCCCCAATAGGGGTCCTTGCCGTAGAGCGAGCACTGCACGAGCTGGCTCGACGCCACCTGGCGCGCCGCCAGCTGCGCCTCGAGGTCGTTGCGCGCCCCGCGCACGTGCAGGGTGACGCACTTGGTCGCGCCCTCGGCATCGGTCGCCATCTGATGGGCCAGGTCGGCGCACGCGGCGGTGAGCGCCTCGACGAAGCCCGCGTACGCGAAGCCCGTCGTGCCGGTGATCGGTTCGTTGCCCGCCGCGCCGTTGGCGAGGACGAGCACGGTGTCGTTGGTGCTCTGGCACGCGTCGACGACCAGCGAGTTGAAGCTGCTGCTGACCGCGGTCTGCAGCGCGCGCGTCAGCGGCGCCGGTGCGATGGCCACGTCGGTGACGAGCACCGCGAGCATGGTGGCCATCGCGGGCGCGAGCATCGCCGCCCCCTTGGCCATGCCGCCCACGGTGGCGCGGCCGTCCGGCAGCGCGACGCTGCGCTGCGTCGTCTTCGCCACGGTGTCGGTGGTCATCATCGCCTCGGCCGCGGCGAGGCCGCCGGCGGTGTCGGCGGTCAGCTGCGCGCCGAGCTCCGGGATGCCCGACTCCACCGGGTCCATCGGCATCGGGATGCCGATCAGGCCGGTCTGGCACACGAGCACGTCGGTCATGACGCACCCGACTGCCTCGGCGGTGAGCTCGCACATGCGCAGCGCGTCGGCGCGACCCTGCTCCCCCGTCGCCGCGTTGGCGTTGCCCGAGTTGAGGATCACCGCGGCGGCGCGGCCGTCGGCAAGGTGCTGCCGACTGATCTGCACCGGCGCCGCCGCCACGAGGTTGTGGGTGAACACGCCGGCGGCGGTGACGGGCCCGCCGTCGACGGTCGCGACCATGGCGAGGTCGGGCGCGCCCGACTCCTTGATGCCCGCCGCCAGGCCGCCGGCCTTGAACCCGGGCACCGAGGTGATCACGGCATGAGTCCGATCGTCGAGAGCG
>DASUAS010000150.1:0-6636 GCA_035763625.1 Acidimicrobiia bacterium | reverse complement strand
CGCTGTTGGCGGTGAGCGACTTGTCGGAGAGGATGCGCTCCTCCGGCTCGCTGAGCAGGTGCGGCCGGTAGCGACGCGCCGACGCCAGGTGGTGACGGCAGAAGGCAAGGCGTTCGTCGGCGAGCAACGCTTCGGCTCGCTCGTCGGGCACCGCCGCCCATTCGAGCTCGACGAAGATCAGCTCGTTGTTGATCGCGGTGCCGCGCTCCTCCGCCCGGGCCATCAGCGCACCCGCCGCCGGATCCGACGTGTCGACCGCGAACTTCAACCCGGCGTACGAGCCGGCCCGTCCACCGAGGTCGGTGATGACCGCGAGCTCGCGCATGAGCTCGACCAGCTCCTCGACGTCGAGATCGCCGATGCGGCCGCGGTACGACGCCAGCGCGTGGGCGCGCGCCTCGGCGTCGTCGAAGAGGGCGTCGACCCCTTCCTCGCCCCGGCCGTCGACCAGGGGTTCGAGGTCCCACGCGACGTCGGCGGCGGTGCGGTCGGCTTCGGTGAGCGGGGTCGAGGTCATGCCGAGACGCTACGCGGTGCCAGCTCCAGCGCCTCGGGCAGCGGCTCGGCGTGCACGACCACGAGACGGCGGGTGGCCCGGGTGAGCACCACGTAGAGCAGCCGCAGTCCCGAACGGTCGGGGGCGACGAGGCGGGCCGGCTCCACCACGATCACGTGGTCGAACTCGAGGCCCTTCGAGTCGAGCCCGGTGAGCACCGCGATCGGCGCGTCGATGGCCTCGACGTCGTCGGCGACCGCACCGCGATCGGCGAGCGCGGCGGTGAGCTCGGGGTGCAGCGCGATCGGCGCGATGACCGCGACGCTGCCGCCGCGGGTCGACGAGTCGCGCGCGGCCCGGGCCGCCGACCGCACCAGCTCGTCGCGCCCGACCGCGAGGACCTCGGGGTGCGTGCCGGTGCTGCGGACCGGTCGCGCCGGCTCGACGCCGGGCGCGGCGGCGGGCAGCAGGCGGTTGGCGACGTCCATGATCTCCGCCGGCGTGCGGTAGTTGACCGTGAGCATCACCCGGTGCGGGGGCACGCGCACCGGCAGGTTGGCGATGACGTCGTCCCAGCTGGCGAGCGCGCCCGGGCGACTGGCCTGCCCGAAGTCGCCGACCAGCGTCATCGACCCGCTGGGGCAGCGACGGGCGAGCATCCGCCATTGCATCGCGCTGAGGTCCTGGGCCTCGTCGACGAGGACGTGGCCGAACGTGCGCGGCTCGTCGTCGTCGGCCGCCGCCGCTGCTGCCGAGGCCTCCGAGCCGTACCGGGCGAGGACGTCGGCGGCATTGGTGAACCCACCGACGCCCAGCGCCTCGACCGTGCGCCGAGCTTGCTCGAGCTCGGGATCACGGCGGGCCCGTCGGCGCGAGCGGGGCCGGGCCGCGCTCGGCGGGCCCAGCAGCGCGTCGGCCTCGTCGACCAGGGCGAGGTCGGCGTCGGTCCACGCCACCGCGGCGAGATCGGGGCCGCGCTCGCGGCGCAACCGCGCCTGCTCCTCGTCGGAGAGCACGCCACCGGAGGCCGAGCGGATGAGCGCCGCGAACCCGAACAGATCGCGCACGAGCTCGGCCCCGCTGAGCACGGGCCACATGCGGTCGAGCGCGGCGCGCACCGCGGGAAGGCGGCGGACGCGCGTCGTGAGATCGTCCTCCCATTCCGGCGGCGCCGCCTCGCCGCGCGCGAGCGTGGCGGCCACGGTGGGATCGGAGACGGTGGCTGCGGAGCGGTCAGCGGTGAGCTCGAGCTGTTCGGTCTCGGTGTCGAGACGCACGCGGTCGGCGCGGTACGCGCGCACGAGCGCCCGTCGGTACTCGCGCTTGAAGTGGTCGAACACGAGGCTGGCGACATAGGGACGGCGTTCGTTGTGTGTGCCGCGGCGGGTGTGGGCGCGCTCGACGATGCGGGCCGAGTCGCGCCGACGCAGGCGGAGCACGTAGCCGTCGACGGTGACGACCACCTCGCGCGGCATGGCCCGCTCGCGGTCGCCGATGGCGGCGGCGATGACCTTGGCCATGCGCACGTCGCCCTTCACCGCGGCCGCGGCATCCGACTCGGTGCCGCGCACCTTCAGCCGGGGCTTGAGCGCGGCGGGCGTGGCCAGGCTGACCTCGTCCTCGCCGAGCGACGGGAGCACCTCGTCGATGTAGCGCAGGAAGATCGGGCTCGGGCCCACGAGCAGCACGCCCTGGGATCCCAGCCGCTTGCGGTGGGTGTAGAGGAGGTAGGCGGCGCGGTGCAGCGCCACCGCGGTCTTGCCGGTGCCGGGTCCGCCGGCCACGACGAGGATGCCGGCGAGGTCGGCGCGGATCGCTTCGTCCTGCTCGGCCTGGATGGTGGCGACGATGTCGCGCATGCGACCGGTGCGCTCCTGGTCGAGCGCCGCGAGCAGCGCGCCCTCCCCCACCACCGTGAAGCCCGACGCCTCCGCGGCCTCGGCGTCGAACACCTCGTCGTCGATGCCGAGCAGCTTGCGCCCCTGGGTCTGGAAGTGCCGGCGGCGGGCGACGCCCATCGGCTCGACCGCGGTGGCGCGGTAGAAGGGCTCCGCCACCGGGGCCCGCCAGTCGACGACCAGCGGCGTGAGGTCGTCGTCGGTGACCGAGATGCGGCCGATGTAGTAGGGCACGGAGTCGGCGGACTCGGCGGACTCGGCGGACTCGGCGGACTCGGCGGACTCGGTGGACGACTCGGTGGGCAGGAGGTCGAGGCGACCGAAGCACAGGGGCGCCTCGCCGATGTCGAGGCTGGCCAGGCGGCGCCGGGTGTACGCCTCGGCGGCCTCGCGCTCGAGCCGGGCCTGATGGGTGCCGCCCCGGGTGACCTCCGTGTACCCCTCGGCCACCCGCTCGGCGGCCCGCCGCATCACGTCGAGACGGGCGTAGGCGGAGTCGAGGTGACGCTGCTCGGCCGCCAGTTCGGAATCGGGCAGCTCGACGTGCGGGAGTTCGGGCTCGGGCTCGCCGGCCGTGGAGGCCGGTCCCGGTGCGACGGGGTCGGTCAACAGACGATGCTCCGGTTTCGGGGAACCAGTCAGTTTACGCCCTGGACGCACGGGCTGGTACCGACCTCCCGCCCTCGCTCGTCTCCGCTCGTCCCTACAGCTGTTGGGGCCTCGTCACCTCGGACTCGTCGAGGAGGACGACGCGATCACCGACGCGCAGACCAGTGCCGTCGTGCTCCAGCCAGACACCACCGAGGTTCGGGATGAGGCCTTCGGCATCGCTCCCGAGGTGGCGCTCGACGACGCGCACGACACCGCCGTGGGTGATCACGAGGACCTCGCCGTCGTGGGCGGAGGCGATGTCGTCGAGCACGGCGAGCACCCGCTCGAGCACCGAGTCGTCGGGCTCGTAGCCCGCGGGGCGACGGCCGGTCTCGAGGTAGCCGGGCCATCCCTCGTCGATCTCGGCGCGGGTGCGGCCCTCCCACTCCCCCGCGGTGCGCTCGCGCAGCCGCGGCTCCACGACCACGTCGCTCCCGAGCTGGGCGGCGACGAGCGTGGCGGTGTGGTGTGCGCGCGCGAGGTCGGAGGCGTAGATCGCGTCGACCATGCCGAGCGACGAGGCGGCGTCCACCGCCTGCTTCTCGCCGAGCTCGCTGAGCGGCGGATCGGCCTGGCCCTGCCAGCGCCCGTCGGCGTTCCACACCGACTGCCCGTGCCGGACGAGCAGGATGCGGGCCATCCCGGGAAGGTAGCAAGGGCGGGCGAGCGCGGTAGCTTCGGCGCGACTGCTCCGAACCCAAGGGGACCTGCATGAAGGCCGCGCTGTGCCTCGAACAGAACCAGCCGCTCTCGGTCGAGGACGTCACCCCGCTCGACCCGGGTCCGGGCGACGTGATCGTGCGCATCACCGCCAGCGGTGTGTGTCACTCCGACCTGTCCGTGATCAACGGGACGCTCCCGGCCGGGCGGGTCGTGCTCGGCCACGAGGGCACCGGCGTGATCGAGAAGGTCGGCGCGGACGTGCGCGGCCTGTCCGTGGGTGATCGCGTCATCGGCTCGTTCATCCCCGCGTGCGGTGTCTGCTGGTACTGCCTCAACGACCAGTCGAACCTGTGCGCGCGCACCTACGACGTGATGTTCGTGCCCCGCGTGCGCCGGGCCGACGGCGAGGAGATGGTGGCGATGACCGGCCTCGGCACCTTCGCCGAGATGATGACGGTGCAGCAGATGTCGGTGGTGAAGGTCGACTCCGACCTCCCCGACGCGCAGCTCGCGCTGATCGGCTGCGGCGTGACCACCGGCGTGGGCGCAGCGCTGAACACCGCGCGGGTCGAGCCGGGTTCGACCGTCGCCGTCATCGGCTGCGGTGGCGTGGGCCAGGCCGTCATCCAGGGCGCCCGCATCGCCGGTGCGGCGCGGATCATCGCCGTCGACCCGGTCGCGCTGAAGCGCGACGAGGCGTTGAAGAACGGCGCCACCGACGTCGTCGACCCGACCGACGCCGACCCGGTCGAAGCCGTCCGCGCGCTGAGCGGCGGACGCGGTGCCGACTACTCGTTCGAGGTCATCGGCAACGCGGCGACGGTGCGCCAGGCCGTCGACAGCACGCGGCCCGGCGGCACCGCGGTGATGGTGGGCGTCCCCGCACTGGGTACCGACGTGGCGATCCCGGCGATGACCGTGCTCGAGGAGAAGAAGATCCTCGGCTGCGTCTACGGCAGCGCGCAGGTGCGGCGCGACTTCCCGCGGCTCATCGGCCTGATCGAGCAGGGCAAGCTCGACGTCGGCAACATGGTGACGCGCACGATGCACCTGCACGAGGTGAACGACGCCATCCGCGCCATGCAGGACGGCGAGGTCATCCGCAGCGTGCTGATGGATTAGTCCTCACGCAGCGACGCTTGCGACGGGCGAGAGCCGGCTCCGCCGGTCTCGCCCCGCTCGGCTCGGCTCGGAGCGAGCGGACGCGAGCGACGGTCATTTTGGCGCGAAGCGCTGGCCGCCGTCGAGGCGGATGGTGCCGCCGTTCAGCATGGGGTTCTCGATGATGGCGACGGCGAGGCGCGCGTACTCGTCGGGCAGGCCCATGCGCTTCGGGAACGCGGCGTCGGCGGTGAGCTTGTCCTCGAACTCCTTCGGGATGCCGGCGGTGAGACCGGTGGCGAAGAGGCTCGGCGCGATGGTGTTGACGCGGATGCCGAGCGACCCGAGGTCGCGCGCCATGGTCAGCGACATGCCCGCGATCCCGGCTTTGGCCGCGGTGTAGGCGACCTGGCCGATCTGGCCCTCGAACGCCGCGATCGACGCGGTGTTGATGATCACGCCGCGCTCGCCGTCGTCGTTGGGCTCGTTGGTGCTCATCGACCACGCCGCCAGGCGCGCCACGTTGAACGTCGCCACGAGGTTGAGGTCGATCACCTGGCGGAACGTCTCGAGTGGGAGCGGGCCGTCCTTGGTGATCGTGCGCACCGACACGCCGCCGCCCGCGGTGTTCACGACCGCGTCGACCCCGCCCAGGACCTCGATCGCGTGGGCGAGCGCCTGCTCGGTGCCCTCGAAGTCGGTCACGTCGCACTCGACGTACGATCCGCCCAGGGTCCCGGCCACCTCGGCGCCGGCGCTCCCCGGTCGGTCGAGCACCGCGACCTTCCCGCCTCCGGCGACGACGCGCTCGGCGGTGGCCTTCGCCATCCCCGACGCTCCACCCACCGCGATCAGCCGCAACCCTTGCAGTTCCATGCTCGACCCTCCGCTTCCCGCTCGCGAGATCGTTCCGGTGATGCCTACTGCGTGTCGACGCGGAGGTACGACTCGGCGAGACGACCCTCGGGCAGGCCGCCGAGCGCGGCGTTGGCCGCGTTCCAGCCGCGGATGCGGGCATCGAGACCGTCGAGGTCGGTCATCTGGCTGACGTGGCACCGCAACGCGTCGAGCTTGCGTTCGAACGTGTCGGTGATGTCGACGAACACGTCGCTGGGGTTCGCGGCGACGACGTACATCTCGTCGACCGCCCAGGGCTCCCAGCCCTCCTCGAGCAGCTCGGGATGGGCGAAGGGGTTCCGGGCGTCGGGGTACACCGCGGCCATGGTCGCCTCACCGGCCGCGAGGTGGTCGGGGTGGCTGGCGTAGAGGCGCTCGAAGTTGCGCTCCGGCGACGGGCCGACGACCCGCTGCGGACGCACGCGCCGGATGACGCGGCTGATGTCGCGCCGGAGGTCGAAGGTCGCCGACAGCCGGCCATCGGGATGGCGGAGGAACGTGACGTCGGAGACGCCGACGACCTTCGCGGCGGCGAGCTGCTCGGCCTCGCGGATCTCGACCATCGTGGCGCGCGGCACCGACCGGTCGAACCCGCCCGCCTCACCGCTGGTGCAGATGCAGTACGCGACCTCGATCCCGGCGTCGGTCCAGCCCGCGACGGTGCCCGCACTGCCGAAGTCGACGTCGTCGGGATGCGCGGTGACGACGAGGATGCGTTCGACATCGCTCTCGCGAAGCATCTGTCGACGTTACCCAGTGTTCGCGGGGTCAGTTGGCGGCCGGGCCCTCGCCGAGCAGTGGATAGTTCGCCGCCACCGCGAGGTCGCCTCCCTGACGTCGGAGCACCGCGCGCCACAGACCGGCGGGATCGGGCGTGAGGAGGTCGTCGGGTCGCGCGTCGACGACGAACCAGCCGCCGGCGTCGAGCTC
>DASUAS010000149.1:0-4882 GCA_035763625.1 Acidimicrobiia bacterium | reverse complement strand
AAGGCCACGCCCGCGCCGAGCACCAGCACGATGACGACGACGCCGAAGGTCGTCACGCGTCGGCGGGTGGCGCGCCGGCGGCGAGCGCGCGATCGGGTGGTCGAACCGGCGTCCATGGTTGACTCAGGGTAGGAGACGCACCCTCGCCCGCCGGGGCACCCGAACGGGCCCGTAACATGCGGGCATGGCCCTGAAGAAGATGGTCGAGCGGCTGACCAAACCGGTCGAGGAGATCGACCGCGAGCAGCTCACCGCCTTCTGCAACGCCCGGCACCTCGACGCGATGGACGAGATCGCGGCACGCACGCGCGTGCGCGTCGGCGGCGAGGTGCGCTCGGTGCGCATCGTGCCCCGCGCCGGTGCGCCCGCGCTCGAGGTCACGGTGAGCGACGGGCGCGGCTCCGTCGTCGGCGTGTTCCTCGGCCGGCGGAAGATCGCCGGGCTCTCGCCGGGGCGCAAGGTCGCGTTCGAGGGCGTCACCGCGCGCGACGGCAAGCGCTACCTCGTGTTCAACCCCATCTACGAACTGCTCAGCTAGCGAGCAGCGGCTCCGCCCGTCTCGCCGGTCGGGACGCAGCGAGCTGAGCGCGCGGGGCGGCTACGAGGAAGTGCCGGTGAGGATGCGGCGCACCTCGTCCTCGGACTCGGGCGTCACCATCGCCAGGACCTCGTCGCCGGCCTCGAAGATCGAATCACCCCGGGGCATGACCACGTGCTCGTCGCGCACGATGGCGACGATGGTCGCGTTGCGGGGGACATCGACGTCGCGCAGGGCCCGGTCGATCACCGGGGAGTCGTCGGCCAGCGTGACCTCCACCAGGCGCGCCTGCCCGCCCTCGAACTGGAGGATCCGCACCAGCCGCCCGACCGTGACCGCCTCCTCGACGAGGGCGGTGATCAGGTGGGGGGTGGAGACGGAGAGGTCGACGCCCCAGTTCTCGTTGAACAACCACTCGTTCTTGGGGTGGTTCACCCGGGCGATGACGCGCGGCACCGCGAACTCCTGCTTCGCCAGCAGCGAGACGACGAGGTTGTCCTCGTCGTCACCAGTGGCCGCGACGATCACGTCGCAGGAGTCGAGGCCCGCGTCACGCAACGAGGCCACCTCGCACGCGTCGGCGACGTGCCACTCGATGCCGTCGCCCGTGCCGCGCGCCCGCTGCACGACCGCGGGGTTCTGCTCGATCATCATCACGTCGTGGTCGGCGGCGCGCAGGTCGTTCGCGATGAACAGTCCGACGTTGCCTGCACCCGCGATCGCCACTCGCATCAGTGGTGCTCCTCTCCGCGCTCGAGCCGGTCGCGCAGCGTGTCGAGGGCCGACACGTCGGCGGCGAAGTGCAAGATGTCGCCGTCCTGGCCGATCGCACTCGGCGTGCTGATCTGCGCGGCGCCGAGACGGGTGATGGCGACGAGCCAGAACACGCCCGGTTCGCTCAGCGGCGCCAGCTTCTTGCCGGCCCAGCGCGGCGGGATCGGGTAGTCGAGCAGGCACACCCTGCCGCTGGGGTCGAGCCACTCGTGGGGCTGCTCCTCCGCGGGGAGCAGACGGCGCATCACCTGGTCGGTGGTCCACGACACCGTCGCGACGGTGGAGATGCCGAGGCGTTGGTAGATGAGCGCGCGCCGCGGGTCGTAGATGCGGGCCACGACCCGGTCGATGGAGAAGTTCTCGCGCGCGATCCGTGCGGTGAGGATGTTCGAGTTGTCGCCGCTCGTGACCGCGGCGACCGCGTCGGCGTGCTCGATGCCCGCCTCGACGAGGTGGTCGCGGTCGAACCCGAAGCCGACGACCTTCTGCCCGGCGAAGCCCTCGGGGAGTCGCTTGCGGAAGGCGTCGGCGTTCTTGTCGATCACCGCCACCGAGTGGCCATTGCGCTCGAGGCTCAGGGCGAGCTCGCTGCCCACCCGCCCGCATCCGACGACGACGACGTGCACCGGGGTCTCCCTCCAACGTCGGGACCGGGGCAGGCTATCGACCTCCCTCTGGACGCGCGAAATCGCTGAACGCTGGCTGACGAGCGGCGCGCGATCGGGGCGAGTCGGTGGTCGGCGCGCGCCGGATGGCAAGCTGTCGGCAGCCGGTCGTGCTCGAGGGGCTCGGAGGAACCGACGACGTGGCATTCGTCAAACGCGTACTCGTCGGTCGGCCGCTGGCCACGACCGAGATGGAGCACCAGCGCATCCCGAAGACCATCGCTCTGGCGGTCTTCTCGTCGGACGCCATCTCTTCCACCGCGTACGCGACCGAAGAGATCCTCTTCGTCGTCGCGGTCGGGGGTTCGAGCCTCGCGCTCGGTCTGAACACGCTGATCCCGATCGGGATCGCGGTCGCCCTCCTGCTGACGATCGTCATCACATCGTACCGCCAGACGATCTTCGCCTATCCGAGCGGGGGCGGCAGCTACGTCGTGAGCCGCGAGAACCTCGGCGAGAACCCGTCGCTCATCGCGGGTGCGTCGCTGCTCGTCGACTACATCCTCACCGTCGCAGTGTCGATCTCGGCCGGCGTGGCCGCGATCGTCTCGATCCCTGCATTCCAGGACCTGCAGAAGCACCGCGTCGCGTTGGGTCTCATCCTGATCGTCGGGATCAGCGTCGCCAACCTGCGGGGCATCAAGGAGTCAGGGCGAATCTTCGCGGTGCCCACCTACATCTACATCGCGGTCCTCGGGGCGCTGGTGAGCTACGGACTCTTCCGCAGCTTCGTCCTCGACGACATCCACCGCATCAACCCCGCACCGTTCGCGGCGGCGGGCAACAACCTCGTCGGTGGCTCGCTGAGCATCTTCATCCTGTTGAAGGGCTTCTCGTCGGGTGCGGTCGCGCTCACCGGTGTGGAGGCGATCTCCAACGGCGTCCCTGCGTTCCGACGACCGGAGTCCAAGAACGCGGCGGCCACCCTCGTCTGGATGGGCGTCTTCCTCGGGTCGCTCTTCATGGGTGTGCAGATCCTGGCCCACCACCTGGGCCCGTACCCGACCGAGCACGTCACCGTGATGTCGCAGCTCGGCAGCGCGGTGTTCGGGAGCGGGACGGTGCTCTACGTGGTGCTGCAGTTCGCCACTGCGGCGATCCTGACCCTCGCGGCGAACACCGCGTACGCCGACTTCCCTCGGTTGTCGTCGATCATCGCCCACGACGGCTATCTCCCGAGACAGCTCGCCAACCGCGGCGACCGGCTCGTGTTCTCGAACGGCGTGCTCGTACTCGCCACCGCGGCCGGGGCGCTGATCGTCGCGTTCGGCGGCAAGACGAACGCGCTGATCCCGCTGTATGCGGTCGGCGTCTTCATGTCGTTCACGCTCTCGCAGGCCGGCATGGTGCGTCACCACCAGAAGGAGCAAGAGCGCGGCTACAGGCGCAACATCGTGATCAACGCGGTCGGTTCGGCCGCGACGTTGATCGTCCTGCTGATCGTCGCCACGACCAAATTCACGGGCGGTGCGTGGGTGCCGCTCGTCGTGATCCCCGTGATCGTCTTCGGCTTCAAGCTCATCCACCGCCACTACAAGACGGTCGCCGCGGGGCTCCGGGTGACCCCCGACTACAAGCCGCGCCGCATGAACCACACGGTCGTCGTCCTGGTGGGCGGCGTGCACCGTGGAGTCCTCGACGCGCTCGCGTACGCGCAGTCGCTGTCGCCCAACCACCTGGTCGCGGTGTCGGTGGTCTCGGAGGAGGCCGACCAGGAGCGGCTCGAGCAGCTGTGGGACGAGTACCGGATCGAAGTGCCGCTCGAGATCGTCTACTCGCCGTACCGGGAGCTCACCCGCCCGATCCTCCGGTACGTCGACGAGCTCGACGCCCGGTGGGAGAACGACGTCATCACCGTGCTGCTACCCGAGTTCGTGGTCCGGCACTGGTGGGGCAACATCCTCCACAACCAGACCGCGCTGCTGCTCAAGGGGCGGCTCTTGTTCCGCAAGGGCACGGTGGTCACGTCGCTGCCGTACCACTTGGAGTGACGCCGGGCCGAACGGAGGCCGTGGCGAAAGATTGGACTCGAGCGAGTCCAGGCCCCTACTTTTCCCTAGCTTCGCTGCGCCGGTCGTCGGGCCGCGCGCCCCGCTCTCCTACGACTCTCGAGGTCTGCATTCCATGATCAGCTTGGCTGCCGAAGGCGGCTACCAGATCTTCAAGCTCACGGGCGCCGATTGGTTCTGGCTCGTGTTCTCGCTGGTGACCGCGTTGCTGGCGATCGGGGCCGGTCTGGTGCTGGTGCGCGGCGTCCTGGCCGCCGATCGCGGGACGCCGACCATGATCGAGATCGCCACGGCGATCCAGGAAGGCGCGATGGCCTACCTGCGGCGCCAGTTCCGGACGATCATCGTGATCCTCGTGCCGGTTGGAGCCATCGTCTTCTTCACCTCGACCGAGATCGCCGCGCCCGGCGTGCACTCGGCCTTCCCGTCGTACGCACCGATCGCCGGTCTCTCGTTCGTGCAGTCGGGCGTGTTCCGCACCCTGGCGTTCGTCGCGGGTGCGTTCCTCTCGGCCCTGACCGGCTACATCGGCATGAACCTCGCCGTGCGCGGAAACGTGCGCACCGCGGCTGCCGCCCGGGGCGGATCGATGTCGGGTGCGCTGCGCGTCGCCTTCCGCACCGGCGGTGTCGCCGGCATGTTCACCGTCGGACTGGGCCTGCTCGGCGCGACCCTCATCATCATGCTCTTCCAGAACACCGCGTCGGCGATCCTCATCGGATTCGGCTTCGGCGGTTCGCTGATCGCGCTCTTCATGCGAGTGGGCGGCGGCATCTTCACCAAGGCCGCCGACGTCGGCGCCGACCTCGTGGGCAAGGTGGAGCAAGGGATCCCCGAGGACGATCCGCGCAACCCCGCGACCATCGCCGACAACGTCGGCGACAATGTCGGTGACT
>DASUAS010000148.1:0-2892 GCA_035763625.1 Acidimicrobiia bacterium | reverse complement strand
GCGTTGGCGCCGGCGAGCAGGCCCATCGCCTGCAGCTCGCCGAGCACGAACTCGCGTCCGCCGGCGAGACGCAGCCACGCGCCCGGGAGCACGAGGCGGAACAGCGCGATTGCCTGCAACGCCTCGCGCGGCGTGATGAGCCGCTCGTCTCCCAGCGGTGTGCCGGTGGGGAGGAGGAAGTTGATCGGCACCTCGCACGGTTCGAGCTCGGCGAGCTCGAACGCGAAGTCGACACGTTGCTCGAGCGTCTCGCCCATCCCGAGGATCCCGCCGCAGCACAGCTCCATGCCCGCATCGATGGCCAGCCGCGCGGTCTCCACCCGATCGTCGTAGGTGTGGGTGCTCACGATCGACGGGAAGAGCGCACGCGGCGCCTCGAGGTTGTGGTTGTAGCGCTTGACCCCGGCGGCCGCGAGGCGTTCGGCCTGCTCGGGCGTGAGGAGACCCAGCGAGCACGCCACCTCGAGCCCGGTCTCGCGGTGGACGGCGTCGACGGCCTCGATGACGCGCGACAGCATCCGCTCCGACGGCCCGCGCACGGCGACGACGATGCAGAACTGGGTGGCGCCCGCCTCGCGGGTCGCGTGCGCGGCTTCGAGCACCTCGTCGAGCTGGAGCAGCGGATACACGTCGACGTCGGTGGAGTAGCGGGCCGACTGCGAGCAGAAGGCGCAGTCCTCGGGGCACGCGCCCGACTTGGCGTTGATCAGGCTCTCGAGCTCCACCGCGGTGCCGCAGTAGGCGAGGCGCACGCGGTGGGCGAGCGCGACCAGATCGGGGAGCTCGTCGAGCGGCACCGCCGCGACCTCGAGCACCTCGGCGCGGGTGAGCGGGCGCCGCTCGTCGAGGAGCGCGGTCTCGGCGACCAGGAGGGCGTCGTGCATGGCCCGTCAGACTAGGGGGGACGCGATGGAGGGAATGCACCCAGGTGCAGAGCGCCCACCCGCCGCCTGACGTCCCGTCCCCCCAGCAGGGTCGACGGCGGCCGGGTGGGCGATCGGCCGTCAGCATGCCCGCTCGGCGCCGGAAAACGCGCGCGCCCCCGTAGGCTGCCCGCTGGTGGTGGCGAGCGAGGATCGACCGACGCGGGCCGCGGCGCGCATGAGCGTCGCCACGCTCGCGTCCCGCGGGATCGGCTTCGTGAAGGTCTGGGTGATCGCCGCCGTCCTCGGCGCCACCTACCTGGGCAACACCTACCAGGCCTCGAGCTCGGTCTCGAACATCCTGTTCGAGCTCATTGCCGCCGGGGCCCTCTCGGCGGTCCTCGTGCCCACCTTCGTCGACCTGTTCCGGGAGAACGACGACCGTGAGGCCGAGCGCCTCGCGTCCGGGGTCCTGGGCCTCGCACTCGCGGTGATGGCGGTGGTCTCGATCATCGGCGTCGTGTTCGCGGAGCCCATCGCCCGCATCCTCTCCAGCGGCGCCCCCAACGCCACGGTCGAGTCCCAGCAGGTCGCCCTGGCGGCGTTCTTCCTCCGCTTCTTCGTCCCCCAGGTGCTGCTCTACGCCATCGGCACCGTCGCCACCGCGGTGCTGTTCGCCAAGCGCCGGTTCGTGATCGTGGCGGTGGCGCCCATCGCGAACGCGATCGTGCTCGTCGCCACCATGGCCGCCTTCCGCGCTATGCACGGACCCACCCCGAACCTCGACATCACCACCGCCGAGAAGCTCGTGCTCGCGGTGGGTGGCACGCTCGGTGTCGTCGGCTTCGTCGCGGTCCCCACCGTGGCACTGCTGCGCAGCGGGTTCCGGCTGCGCGCCACCCTCGGGACCGTCGACCGGAAGCTGCGCCGCCTGCTGTGGCTCTCGGCGTGGGTCGCGCTCCAGCCCGACGTCGCGGTGCTCCTCGCCGCGGCGCTGGTGATGGGCAACCAGGTTGCCGGTGGTGTGGTCGCGTACCAGTTCTGCTTCGTCGCGTTCCTCGCGCCGTACGCGATCCTGGCGCAACCGATCCACACGACGATCCTCCCGGAGCTCACCGTCGACGCCGGCACCCGCGACATGACCGCGTTCGCGGATCGCCTGCGCTGGGGTCTCGACGGCATGTCCAGACTGCTGCTCCCGGTGAGCGCGGCCTACATGGCGCTGGCGCTCCCCGCGATGCGCGTGCTCGCGGTCGGCAACAGCCGTCACGACGCCGACCTGTTCGCCGCCGCCCTCGCATCGCTCGGCATCGGCCTCTTCACCTACGGCACCTTCCTGTTCTTCGCCCGCGCGATGTACGCGCTCGGCGACAGCCGCACGCCCGCGATCATCGCCGGGGTGAGCGCCCTGGTCGGCGCCGGTGTGATGGTGGCGGGAGGTCTCACGTTCGAGCACGACACCGCCAAGGTCGCGGCGCTCGGGCTCGGGCACAGCGCGGCGTACTTCATCGGCACGCTCGTGCTCGGCGGTGTGCTCCGCAAGCGGGTGGGGCACGGCTTCTTCCCCCGCGCCTTCCTGCCCGCGTTGGTGGCATCGGCGGCGCTCGGGGGTGCCGCGTGGCTGGTCGAGAAGCTCGTCGCGCCGAGTGGACGCGTCGCCGACCTCCTCGTGCTGGTGGCCATCGGCGTGGTCGGCCTCGGCCTCTACGTCGTGCTCCTGCGCATGCTGCCCAAGCGCGGCGAACGGCTCGAGCACGCCTTCGAACCGATCGATCCCGACCTCGCGGTCGAACCGTGACCCGCGCGCTCGTCGCGCGCGTCGGCGTCGTGATGGCGGTCACGGTCGCGGTGCTCGCACAGTTGGCCGCGCCGGCGGGCGCGCAGACCCGGCAGCGCGACCCGGCGGTTCGGCGGGTGTTGCTGATCTCGCTCCCCGCGACCTCGTGGGGCGACGTGCAATCGGGCGACGACCCGAACCTGCAGCGTCTGTGCACGCAGTCGGCGGTCGCCGACATGATCACCCGCACCG
>DASUAS010000147.1:0-2067 GCA_035763625.1 Acidimicrobiia bacterium | reverse complement strand
GTCGGAGCCCTGGATGCGTGCGGTCATGCCCTGGGCGCCGACGTAGGGCGTCGCCGGGTCGCCGGTCGTGCCGATGACCAGGATCGGCGGCGTGCCGCGCACCTGCACGTCACCGAGCTTGTCGCCCTTGGCCGGCTTGGGCATCCCGACGCACGACGCGGTCGCGAACGAACCGCCCCACGGCGGGAGCTGGGCCTGGAGGTCGGCCACCGCGGCCAGTTCGGCGGCGGTCGTCGGCGGGCGCGTCGCCGGACGGTCGACGCACGAGATGACCGCGTTGGCTTCGACCAGCGGATCCCACTTCCCGTCGGGCGCGCGCCCGAGGTACTGGTCGGAGTACGCGAGGAGCGCGGGCGCGGTGCCGGTGGTCACCGCCTGGCTCAGCGCGTCGGCGAGCAGCGGCCAGCCGCGGGAGCGGTCGTACAGCAGCGAGATCACCGAGCTCTCCAGCAGCCCGGAGGTGAGCTGGCCTTCGCGCGTCACGCCGTCGTTGGTGTACGTGGCGCGCATCGGCTGCTGGTCGACGCGCGCGATCAGCTGGTTCAGGACGTCGCGGGGCGCGCCCGACGCAGCCAAGGAGCACCCGGTCTGCTGACACCAGTCGAGGAACGCCCCGAGCGCATCCATGAACCCCTTGGCCTGGCGAAAGGCGTAGTCGCGCGCGCTGATCCAGTAGTCGGGTGGCCCGTCGAGGACGAGGCGCCCCACCGTGGCAGGGAACATCTGCGCGTAGGTGGCGCCGACGATCGTCCCGTACGAGTACCCGACGTAGTCGAGGTGCGCATCACCGAGGGCGACGCGGATCGCCTCGAGGTCGCGGGCGACGTTGCGCGTCCCCACCTGGCCCGCGAACGCGCCGGTGCGCTGCGTGCACCCCGCCGCGAACATCGCGTTGTACCGGTGCAGGAGATCGAGCTGCTCGGGTGTGCTCGGGACCGCGGCGATGCCGGCCGAAAGGTCGAGCAGGCTGTCGTCGACGCAGTCGACCGGTCGTGAAGCACCAGTGCCGCGCGGATCGAAGCTCACGACGTCGTACCGGTCGAGCACGGTCTGCGGGAGCCGTTGCCAGGTGCGGCGCAGGGAGTCGATGCCCGACTCGCCCGGCCCGCCGTAGTTCACCACCAGCGAACCGATGCGCTGGTCCGGCGCCGCCGCCGGACGGCGGATCAGCGCGAGCCCGACCGACTCGCCCCGCGGTCGGGCCCAGTCGACCGGCACCGTGAGGGTGGCGCACTGGAACCCGTCGCCGCAGTCGGCCCACGCCACCGCGGAGTCGAACGCGGGCAGCGCCGGCCACGTCGTCGTGGTGGTGGTGGTCGACGGCGACGGCTTCTTCGCCGCCGTGGCGCTCGCGGGCCGGCCGCCGGAGACGGCCGCCAGCGCGGTGCACAGCAGCACCGCGACGAGCGCGGGGACGATCTTCCTCACTGCGGGACGGCTCACGGCCAGGCGGGTTCGCCCCATGGGCTGGCCAATCCGAGCTTGCCGGGGTTGAGGATCCCGACCGGGTCGAGCGCGGCCTTGGTCGCCGCGAGCACGTCGTACGCGGCGCCGAGCGCGGCGCGCACGTACCGCCCGCGGTTGAGCCCGATGCCGTGGTGGTGGCTGAGCGCGGCACCGCGCGCGACGGTCGCGGTCATCGCCGCGTCCCAGAGCCGGCGGTAGCAGTCCTCACGTCCTTCCTTCGGCGGGAACGCGCCGAAGGTGAAGTAGAGGCACGCGCCGTCGCGGTAGGCATGGGAAAGGTGCGCCGACGCGACGGCGAGGTCGCCGGTCGCACGCAGCGCCGCCAGCACGCCGTCGTACACCGCGGGCAGGATCGACCAGCGGGCCGCGACCTCCATGGTGTCGACGACCGCGCCCTGTTCGATGTAGTGGTGGAGCGCGGAGACGTCGTTCCGATGCTCGAGCCACGTGTCGAGGAGGGCCGGGTCGTCGCGGGTCGCGTCCGCGCACTCCTCGTGCACGACGTGCAGCACGCCGTCGACCAGCGCGGGATCGCCCTCGTCGAGCACCAGCAACACGGTCGCGTCGCCCGTACCGCCGCCTTCCCCTTCGGCTCCGCCG
>DASUAS010000146.1:0-9314 GCA_035763625.1 Acidimicrobiia bacterium | reverse complement strand
CGAAGCGGAGGATCGTCGCGTAGTGCCCGGGTCGATCGCGGTCGCGAGCCACCATCACGGACGACGGCTTCGGGACACCGTCAGGGACGGGAACGCTGTTCGCCGCCTTGATCACCGCGTCGATGTCGTCAGAGTCGTATGTGACGATCTGGATGAACTCAACCACGACGTACTCCCTTGTCGGCGGATACCGCGAGCTTCGCGAGTCAGCGCAGTGTGGTCAATGCCGAAGCGACGAGCACCCCGCATCCGCCCTCCCTCCCGCCTGCGCAGGCCGGGTGGCGATCATCGCTGGATGCGGTGCGGAGGTCATGTCGTGATCGATGGTCTGGCGGTTCGAGCCGCCGATGTCAGGGAGCGCGCTGATCGTCTGCGAGGGTTCGGTGTCGAGGCGTTGCAGGGTGGGCCTCCCGCGGTCCGAGTGGCATCGGCTTCGTCAACTTCAGCAGTGGGACGCTCATCGCCGATCAGTAGTGCCAGGGGAAGGGCGACCAATCGGGTTCTCGCTTCTCGAGGAACGCGTCGCGTCCTTCTGCCGCTTCGTCCGTCATGTACGCGAGCCTCGTCGCTTCGCCCGCGAACACCTGCTGACCGACGAGGCCGTCGTCGACGAGGTTCAACGCGAACTTGACCATGCGCTGCGCCGTCGGGCTCTTGGCGTTGACTCGCCGAGCCCACTGCAGCGCTGTCCGCTCGAGCTCGGCATGGGGGACGACGACGTTCACCATCCCCATGCGCTGCGCGGTCTCCGCGTCGTATTCATCCCCGAGGAAGAAGATCTCCCTCGCGAACTTCTGACCGACCTGACGCGCAAGGTACGCGGAGCCGAATCCGCCATCGAAGCTCGCGACGTCGGTGTCGGTCTGCTTGAACCGCGCGTGTTCACGGCTCGCGATGGTGAGGTCGCACACCACGTGCAGGCTGTGGCCGCCGCCGGCGGCCCATCCCGGCACGACACAGATCACGACCTTGGGCATGAACCGGATGAGTCGCTGCACCTCCAGGATGTGCAGCCGGCCGGTCCGCGCCGGATCGATCGTCGCAGCAGTGTCGCCCTCTGCGTAGCGATAGCCGTCTCGGCCGCGAATGCGCTGGTCACCGCCCGAACAGAAGGCCCAGCCCCCGTCTTTCGGCGACGGGCCGTTCCCGGTGAGCAGCACGCATCCCACATCGCTGGCCTGGCGCGCGTGATCCAGCACCCGGTAGAGCTCGTCGACGGTCGCCGGGCGGAACGCATTGCGCACCTCAGGCCGGTTGAACGCAACGCGCACCGTGCCGGGCTCCACGGATCGGTGGTATGTGACGTCGCGCAGGTCGAACCCTTCCACCGGCGTCCACGCACCCGGATCGAACAACTCTGACACGCTCATGCCACCCTCAGTCTCTGGAGCGATCCCAACGGACCATCGCACCGTAGACAGGTGGAGAGCCAAACCTGAGTCTTCGTCCCGAGGACGAAGACGCGCTGGTCCGCTTCTCGTTCGGGCGCCCCACCGGCTCCGATGTCAGGCGAGCCGGCGACGCGGTTCGAAGCACGCGCCGCGCGCGTCGCCACTTCGTCGGAGCGTCCCCCGATCTCGCGGAACAAGTTGACAGCGTGATCCGTCGGTAGCCGAAGGTCGGGGGGGGGAAGCGACCACTTGGCGCCGGCGGGCGGCGACGGCGCCCGTCGTCACGACCGCGCGCTCGCGTGATTCCAGGGCGGGTCTGCGCTCAGCCGACGAGGCCATAGGTGGGCTCGCCGGCAGTCTCGTACGTGAGCTGGAGCACGCCGTGGGCATGGGTGACCGATTCGGTGAGGCGCAGCGCGGCCGGCACGGTTCCCTCGGCGAACACCCGCTTGCCGCTGCCGAGCAGCAACGGGTACAGCCACAGGTCCAGGCGGTCGACGAGGCCGAAGCGCAGCAGTGACTGCACGAGGTCGAGGCTGCCGATGACGTGGACCTCGTCGTGGCGCTCCTCGAGCGAGGTGATGGCCGCCGGGATGGACTCGGCGACGAGGGTCGAGCCCGGCCACGCGAGAGGATCGGCGAGCGTGCGACTGGCCACGTACTTGGGAACCGCGTTGAGCAGGCCGGCGAACGGGATCTCGTCGGGAGCTGTCGGCCAGTAGTCGGCGAAGATCTCGTAGGTCTTCCGGCCGAGGAGCAGTGCGTCCATGCTCCTCGCCTGCTCGAAGACGGCCCGGCCGGACTCCTCGTCCATGTACGGCGCCTGCCACCCGCCGTGCGTGAAGTCGCGGTTGCGATCCTCGTCGGGCGCTCCGGGTGCCTGCGCCACCCCGTCCAGCGTCACGAACTCGGTCACGATGAGCTTGCCCATGATCTCTTCCTCGCCTTGGTTGCGATGCAGCAGTTCCGACTCTGCAGAACGGCAGGACTCATCGCCGGCCCTGCCGTCGCGACTCAGCCGGTGGACCGCTACTGCGAGTCGTCGAGGACTCGCGCGAGCCAGGAGACCGTCGCTCGGGCGGCCTCGAGTGCCTGAGCCTCGGTGGCGAACTCGCGTGCTGAGAAGTACGCGACGGGGGTCCACGCACCCATGTCCTCGGGGTCGCGGCGGAACTCCTCGAAGCCGAACGTGCCGTCCGGTCGAGCGAAGATGTCCACGCACCGGTCGACGGCCGGAGTCGACGGACTGGCGAGCACCTTCCAAGATGGATCGAGTCGGGACGACATGCCCCGAGCGTACGGTGATGCAGGTGCGGGAATGCTGGCTCATCGCGGGTAGGAGACCGGAAGGACACGTTCGTTGATTCGCACGCGCTTCACCGAGATGTTCAACCTCGAACACCCCGTCATGTCGGCCCCGATGGCGATGCACTCCGGCGGAACGCTCGCGGCGGCGGTCTCCGAAGCAGGCGGCCTCGGATCCTTCGGCGGGCTGTCGGCGGGGGGTCCGGACTGGATTCGGGCGCAGGCCAGCCTGGTGCGGGAGCGCACCGACCGGCCCTTTGCCATCGGCTTCATCACTTCCTTGCTCTCGTCCACCGCGGAGCTCTTCGACGTGGCGCTGGACACCCGTCCCGCTGCCATCGCGCTCTCGTTCTCCGATCCGGGTGTCTGGGGACGGCGCGTGAAGGACGCAGGCTGTCGCCTCATCTGCCAGGTCCAGACGTTCGACGACGTCGACCTGGCGTTGGCGGCGGGTGCCGACGTGCTGGCCGCCCAGGGGAACGAGGCTGGCGGTCACACCGGCACGATGGCGTTGCTGCCGCTGTTGTGTGGCATCGCGGAGCAGCACCCGGACGTTCCTCTGCTCGCGGCCGGAGGGATCGCGGACGGACGAGCCTTCGCCGCGGCACTGCTCGCGGGCGCCGACGGCGCGTGGATGGGTACGACCTTCCTCGCCACGCACGAGGCCGTCGAGATCCCCGAGGAGTACCGACGAGCGGTCGTCGCGAGCGATGGCGCCGACACGGTGTTCACCAGCGTGTACGACATCGCGTCGGGCGTGCCGTGGCCAGCAGGGATCGGGGCGCGCATGCAGCGCGACTCGTTCACCGACGAATGGCACGAACGCGAAGCGGAGCTGCGCGAGCGCGCGAACGAGGTCGACCTTCCAAGCGGCGTGCACTTCTTCGGCCAGTCGGCCCGGTTCGTCGAAGGCATCCAGCCCGCCGGCGACGTCGTGCGTTCGATCACCGAACGGGCCGCGAGCGTCCTCGCGGAACGGCCGGGTCAGCTGATCGATCCGGCCTGAGGACCACCGCGTTCCATCAGCGTTGGTCAGGCGGTCGGACAGCTCGCCCGTTTCGGACAACAGGGGGTCGCGTCATCCACCTGGGCGTACCATCGCGAGGTGCGATGGAGGAGGGGGATCGCGCCCAGCGTGTGCGTTGCCGTCGTCGGATTGGTGGGTTTCCAGGCCACGAGTGCCGCCGCGTCGACGACTTCGAGTTACACGTTCGTCGATGCGAGCCGACCGACACCGTGCACGGGGGCGACCGACCGGACTCTGCCGGTCACGGTGGTGACGCCCGAGGTGGCGGGTCCCTCACCGGTGGTGCTCGTCGCGCCGGGCAGCGGAGCTTCACAGCGAGCGGTGGCACGAGCCGACGCCGCCGCGTGGGCCGCCCGCGGCTACGTGGGCGTGGCACTCGATTTTCCTTGCACGAACGCACCCGGGTTCTCGACCACCGACCCGACCGTCGCGCTCGACATCTACCATCAGCCCGCCGACGTGAGCTTCGTACTGACCAGCCTGCTCGCGTTGAGCGATTCCTCGGGCAATGCGCTCTCAGGGCTGCTCGATCCCGGACACATCGGTTACGTCGGTACGTCGAGCGGCGCGATCACCGGCCTGTTGTTCTTCAACACCTGCTGCAGCGACCAGCGCATCGAGGCGATGGAGATCATCAAGGGTTTTCCCGTCCCCACCACCCCCGGGCTTCCGCTGACCGGCACCTACGACTGGTCACGAGGCATCGCCACCTACTTCTGGAGCGGATGCCTCGACGTGGTGACACCCCACGATCCGGCGTCGGCGGCATACGCCGAGATCGGAGCGCCGAAGGCGTTCGTGACCGACCCCACAGGGACGCACGCCACACCGCCGACGTTCCCGCCCGGGACGACCGACGCGTTCATCGACCGATTCGTCGCGGGCGACGTCACGTCCGCGACCGCAGCGCCGTTCCTCGCCACCGGGGCCGATCCCTACTTCGAGTACGACCTCGGTGGAGACGTCCCCGCCAAAGCCGCCGCGGCCGATTGCGCCGTGGCCACACCGCCGAGCACCCCCGTCGTCTCGACCCCGCAGTTCACGGGCTGAGATCCACCTCAGCGCGGCGCCCACTCCGGGTCGCGGCCGGTGAGCGCGATCAGGTGCTCGAACGGTGATGCACCGCGGCGCGCGGCCACGACCGGCCCGAACGCTGGTGCGCGACCGGCTTCGGCGCCGGGCTCGGAGAGCGGGCCGACGAATTCCATGCATCCGACCACGCTGTCGTGGTCCGCTTCGTACGGCTGACCGATGGCGCGGGCGAGATCCCAGCCGTGCGTCACGACCTCGTTGAGGGCGACACCGCCCACCACTGCGGCCGGCATCTCCATGCCCGCGATCATCGTGTCGCCGTCCCACGCGCGCGGGTCGTCCCACGCCGCGCCGAGGGCCGCGACGTCGGCAGGGATGCGCGTCCGCCAGTCGGGTGGGAGGTGATCGCGCGAACCCTCGGGCGGACGCGAGGCATTGCTGCCCCGTGCCTTGCGCGCCGCCTCGGTGAACGCGATCGCCAGGCGCCCGATGTGGTCGAGGAGGTCGCCGACGGTGTAGTCGGGGCACGGCGTGGATGCCCCGAGCTGCGCGTCGTCCACGCGCTCGACCAGCGCAGCCAGGATCCGGGTGCTGGGGTGCAGATCGTGCATCGCCGCCTCCTCGAGGTGGTCGTGCTCGCGTGTCGCCGGTACGACCCAGTGCAGCACGGAAAACTCATCGCGAGCGACCACCCGACGACCGCCTATCGAGCGGTAGGGACCCCGGTGAGGGGCCCGTCGGGTGAGGCATGATTGGACGACGTCCAACACTCCGGGGGAACTCGTCCATGACACCGTCCGACGACACGACCGCCTTCACGACCGAGTTCGTGCCCGATGCGGTTCGCGACAAGTACGCGCAGGAGCGGGCCAAGCGCATGACCGAGGACCGGGGGGTCCTCTACGACCTGCGCAACGACGAGCGCTTCGCCGAGTACACGAAGGACCCGTTCACGCCGTTCGTCGAGCGAGACCCCGTGGTCGAGGACGTCGACGTGGCGATCATCGGCGCCGGGATGTCGGGCGTCACCGTCGGCGCCAAGCTCCGGGAGCAGGGCCTGCGCAAGATCGTCCTCGTCGACAAGGCCGGCGGCATCGGCGGCACCTGGTACTGGAACCGGTACCCCGGCGTGATGTGCGACGTCGAGTCGTACATCTACATGCCCATGCTCGAGGAGATGAACTACGTCCCCTCGACCCGCTACGCATTTGGTGACGAGATCCGCCAGCACCTCGACGCGGTGGCCACCAAGTACGGCCTGGTCGACGACGCGCTGTTCCACACCGGGGTCGACACCAGCGAGTGGGACGAGGAGTCGTCGCGCTGGATCCTGAGAACCGACCGCGGCGACGAGGTCCGGGCCAAGTACCTCATCATGGCGCCCGGGATCCTCAACCTGATGAAGCTGCCGGCCATCCCGGGCATGGACGAGTTCGAGGGCGGGGCGTTCCACACCGCCCGCTGGGACTACGAGTACACCGGCGGCGGCCCCGACGACCCCCACCTGTCGAAGCTCGCCGACAAGGTCGTCGCCGTCGTGGGCGTCGGTGCGAGCGGGATCCAGGCGGTCCCTCCGCTGGCCGAATCCGCGAAGCACGTGTACGTGTTCCAGCGCACGCCGTCGGCGATCGGCGAGCGCGGCAACCGCCCGACGCCCGCCGAGTTCGCGGAGGCGCTGCGGCCCGGCTGGCAGCGCGACCGCATGGAGAACTTCAGCGCGGTCATGATCGGCCGTCCTGTCGAGCGCGACCTCGTCGACGACGGGTGGACGCTCCACACCGCGCGGCTGAACAACCCGAAGATCGCCGAGGGCATGACGGCCGCCGACATCGCGGCGATGATCGAGACCAACGACTTCGCGGTCATGGAGCAGCACCGCCACCGCATCGAGGCGCTCGTCGGCGATGCCGCCACCGCCGAGAGGCTCAAGCCCTACTACCGGTACGGGTGCAAGCGGCCCTGCTTCCACGACGAGTACCTGGTCGCGTTCAACAACCCGAACGTGACCCTGATCGACTGCCCGGCGGGCGTCACCCGCATCACCCCCCACGGCGTGATCGCCAACGACGAGGAGTACGAGGTCGACTGCATCGTCTACGCCACCGGCTTCGAGGGCGAGCTCACGCCGTTCGCGCGCCGCGCCGGGCACACGATCATCGGGCGCGGCGGCATCACGATGGAAGAGAAGTGGAAGGACGGCGTCCTCAGCCTCCACGGCATGACGACGCACGGCTTCCCGAACATGTTCATCATGCCGGCCCCCGGACAGCAGGCCGTCACCACCCACAACTTCACCCACCTCATGGTCGTCGGCGCCGACCATGTCTCCGAGACCATCGCCGCGCTGGAGGCGCGTGGGGTGAAGGTCTTCGAGACGACGGCGGAGGCCGAGGAGGCGTGGACCGACATCATCCTCAGCACCTGGCGCGACAACAGCGCGTTCATGGCCGCATGCACGCCGTCAAGACTCAACTTCGAGGGTGATCCCACCATGCTGAACCCGCGCAGCGGCGCGTACGGCGGTGGCTACGGCGACTTCTTCGGCTACCAGGACCTCCTCCGGGCATGGCGCGCGAAGGGCGACTTCGAGGGGTTCGACCTCGAGCTGGAGACCTCCTCCCACGAACAGGAGGTGTCGTGAGCGTCACCGTGGTCACCGGCGGCGCGGTCGGCATCGGCGCCGCCATCGCGGAGGAGCTGGGGCGCCAAGGAGTGTTCGTCGTGACCGTCGATCCCGGCGTCGCGGTCGACGGCACACCGGGGGAGGGTGGCGCCGAGCTCTCCACCGCCCAGCGGATCGTCGACGCCGGCGGCACCGCGCGCGCGTCGAACATCTCGGTCACCGACGCGGCCGCCGTGCGCGGTCTCTTCACGGACCTCGTCGAGGAGTTCGGCGCGCTCGACGCGGTGGTCAACGTCGCCGGGATCAGCCGTCCCACCGGGTTCGCGCACGGCGAGGAGCGCGACTGGCGCGCGGTGCTCGCCGTGCACCTCGACGGCTACCTCAACGTGCTGCGCGCCGCACTCCCGCTGATGACCGCCGCCGGGCACGGCCGCATCCTCGGCGTCACCTCGGGATCGGGATGGCGCCCGGCCGACGCCGGCGCCTACAGCTGCGCCAAGCGTGCCGTCGCCGCACTCACCTGGCGCATCGGTGAGCTGACACCGCCCGGCGTGACCGTCAACGCGTTGTCGCCGATCGCGGCGACGCGGATGGTGCTCGGCGCGCTGTCGCGCCAGGCAGGTGCGGGCAACACGTCCGGACGCGACGCCGCCACCGGGGGAGTCTCGCTCGGCCTCGCCGCGGTGCCGCCGCCCGAGCACCTCGGGCCGGTGGGCGCGTACCTGGCGGGCGAGGAGTTCTCCGCGTGGGCGAACGGTCAGATCATGTTCTCGAACGGCGCCGAAGTCGCGTGGGTGGTGCCGCCCCGGCTGCTCGAGGTGGCGCGCACGAGCGACGTCGGATCGTTGCTACCCCTGCTCGAGTCGCTCAGCGCGAACGTGCTGGTGCCGGCGGAGGCCACGCAGGCGAGCAACGGGGGTGGAAACCCTCGTCTGGGAACCGCGTTCGGGGACGCTCCGCTCGAAGCGCGTGGCGTGAGCACCGCGCGCGCGGTGATCGTGAGCGACGTGCCCGCGTGGGCGACGGCCCTCGGTGACGCGCTCGCCGCGCGCGGGGTCGCGTGCGTGACGATCGACGACCCAGCTCACGACTTCACCGGTGCCTCGGCCCAGCTCGCCGCCGCCGGCTCCGACGATCCGATCGCCGCCGTCGTCCTCGCGCTCGCCAGCGGCGACCCGGCGAGCTCAGCGGGCGGCCCTGCGTGGCAGCGGGTCCTCGACGAGCACGACGGCATCGTGGATCGGATCGCCACCGACGCCGCGTGGACGCGCGCGGTCGCCGATCTCGCCGCCGCGACCGACTGCCCGATCCGGGTGCTCACCGTGGTCGACGCGTCGCACGCGGGTGGTGGCACCCGCGCCCAGGCCGCGGCCCAGCTGTCGCGCGCCGCGCACGCTGCCACCGGCGATCGCGTCGACGCGCTGGCGCTGAGCATCGAAGCGCCAAGCGGGAACGAGCCGATCGGTGAGATCGTGAGCCACCTGGTGTGCGATGCCGACGCCGGCGCGCTCTCGGGCGCGGAGCTCGTCGTCGGGCCCGACTGGTTCGGGCTGCGCAGCCACCCTCACCCGGCGGGCTCGGTGTCGTTCGGAGGTCCCGCCGTCCCGCGCTGGGTCGACTGCGCGCTGCGCGAGATGGTCGGCGTCGGCGAGGAGGGGTGATGGCACCAGCGATCGAACGCGTCGTCGACGCGCACATCCACCTGTGGGATCCTGCGAACGCGGAGTGGTACCCGTACCTCGCGGGCCAGCGCGAGCTCGACATGGGCGACATCTCCGGCATGTGCCGGCTGTTCGACCAACCGACGTACTTCGCCGAGTCGTCGAACTGGAACGTCGTGAAGTTCGTGCACGTCGCGGCCGCGACCGCACCGCACTCGGGTGCCGAGACCCGACACCTGCAGGAGCTCGCCGACGAGACCGGTCACCCTGACGCC
>DASUAS010000145.1:0-3559 GCA_035763625.1 Acidimicrobiia bacterium | reverse complement strand
CGTCGGGCATCCCGCAGCTCCTCGCGGGGCAGGGCGTCGTGATGCTGTTCGAGAAGCCATCGGCCCGGACGCGGGCGTCGACCGAGATGGCGGTGGTGAGCCTCGGCGGGCACCCGATCTACGTGCGGCCCGAGGAGGTGGGGTTGGGAGTGCGCGAGTCGGTCGCCGACGTGGCGCGCACGTTCGCCGGGTTCTGCTCGGTGCTCGCGGCGCGGGTGTTCCACCACGCCACCCTCGAGGAGATGGCGGCGGTGATCGACATCCCGGTCGTCAACCTGCTGTCCGACCGGGCCCACCCCACCCAGGCGGTGGCTGACTTCCTCACGCTGCGCGAGCTGCTCGGCACGCTCGAGGGCCGACGCCTCGCCTACGTGGGCGACGGCAACAACGTCACCGCGTCGTTGGCGTACGCCGCCGCGCTCGCGGGCGTGGAGCTCGCGGTGGCATCGCCGCCGGGGTACGAGCTCGACGACCTCACCGTGGAGCGGGCCCGCAACCTCGGTGCGTCCATCGAGCTCGGGCACGACCCCTACGACGCGGTCGCCGGCGCCGACGCGGTCTACACCGACGTGTGGACGTCGATGGGGCAGGAGGACGAGACCGCAGCGCGGCGCGCCGCGTTCGCCGGCTTCACCGTCGACGACGAGATGCTCCGGTGCGCGCACCCCGACGCCTGGTTCCTGCACTGCCTCCCCGCGCACCGCGGCGAGGAGGTGGCGGCGGAGGTCATCGACGGTCCCCGCTCGGCGGTGTGGCAGCAGGCGGCCAACCGGATGCACTCGGCGCGTGCCGTCCTCACGCATCTCGTCGGACCGACATGACGGCGAAGCTGCGTGACTCGGGCACCCATGAGGTGCCCGATCCGCTGAACCTGGACGCGAACTGATGGCGACGCTCGGCAAGCCCCAGCGGCAGCACCGGATCGCGCGCCTCCTCGAGGAGCAGGCGATCTCCAGCCAGGCGCAGCTGGTGGAGATGCTGGCCGCACACGGCGTGATCGCCACCCAGGCGACGGTGAGCCGCGACCTGGAGGAGCTGGGCGCGGTCAAGGTGCGCATCCCCGGCGGCGCGATGGCCTACGCCATCCCCGAGCACGCCAAGGAGCGCACCGCGCCCGACGACCACCTCCGACGAGTGATGGGGGAGTTCGTGGTGGAGGTCGCGCACAGCGCGAACCTCGTGGTGCTGCGGACGCCCCCCGGTTCTGCGCACGTCGTCGCCTCGGCGCTCGACCGCGCCGGCCTCCCCGACGTGCTGGGCACGGTGGCCGGTGACGACACGATCATCCTGGTGTGCTCGGAAGGGGTCGGCGGTGCTCCCGTCGCCGCTGAGCTCGCCACCCTGGCCGGTCTCTAGACACAGAAGGAAGCGACGATGCCCAAGCGAGTGGTGCTCGCGTACTCCGGCGGTCTCGACACGTCGGTGGCGGTGAAGTGGATCCAGGAGGAGTGGGGCGCCGACGTCATCGCGCTCGCGGTCGACGTGGGCCAGCAGGCCGACGACCCGTGGGACGTCATCACCCAGCGCGCGCTCGCCGCCGGCGCGGTCGAGGCGCGCGTGGTCGACGCCCGCGCCGAGTTCGCCGACGACTTCCTCGTGTCCGCCATCCACGCCAACGCCCTCTACGAGGGCAAGTACCCGCTGGTGTCGGCGTTGTCACGTCCGGTCATCTCGCGTCACCTCGTCCTCGCCGCCCGTGAGTTCGGGGCCGACGCGGTCGCGCACGGCTGCACCGGCAAGGGCAACGACCAGGTCCGCTTCGAGGTGTCGGTGCGGGCGTTGGCCCCCGACCTCGAGGTGCTCGCGCCGGTGCGCGTGTGGGGCTTCACCCGCGAGGACTCGATGGACTACGCGGCCAAGCACGGCATCCCGATCAGCGTCACCAAGAAGAGCCCCTACTCGATCGACGAGAACCTCTGGGGTCGCGCCATCGAGTGCGGGACCATCGAGGATCCGTGGGTGTCGCCCCCACTCGACGCCTACGCGCTGACGCGCGACGTCGCCGACGCGCCGCGCGAGCCGCGCGAGATCGTCGTGCGCTTCGAGCAGGGCGTCCCGATCGCGCTCGACGGTGTCGTCAAGCCGCTGCACGAGCTGATCATCGAGCTCGGCGCCGTCGTCGGCTCGTACGGCTTCGGTCGCCTCGACATGGTCGAGAACCGGCGGGTCGGCATCAAGAGCCGCGAGACCTACGAGTGCCCGGGTTCGCTGGCGGTGCTGCTCGCGCACGCCGACCTCGAGTCGATCGCGCTCGAGCGCGACCTGCTGCGCGAGAAGGCGCGCCTCGAGCCGCGCTACGCCGAGCTCGTCTACGACGGCCTGTGGTACTCGCCGCTCAAGGAGGCGCTCGACGCGTTCATGGGCCACGCGCAGCGGTTCGTGACCGGCGAGGTGCGCCTCCGCCTGGAGCCGGGCCGGTGCTTCGTCGCGGGCCGGCGCGCCGACCAGGGCCTCTACAGCCACGACCTCGCCACCTATGACGCCTCCGACTCGTTCCGCCACGAGGACTCCGCCGGCTTCGTCCGGCTGTGGGGGCTGTCGGTGGAGACGTGGGCACGCGAGCAGGGCGGTCCGACGGGACCGGGCGCCCTCTGATGACCCTCTGGCACGGCCGATTCGCCGACGGCCCGGCCGACGAGCTGCTCGCGTTCACCGAGAGCCTCTCGTTCGACCGCCGCCTCGCGCCCGACGACCTCGCCGGCTCCCGCGCGCACGTCGCCGGGCTCGCGCGTGCCGGCATCCTCACCGACGACGAGGCGGGCGCGGTGCTGCACGCGCTCGACCAGGTGGCGGAGGAGCTCGCCGACGGCTCGTTCGCGTTCGCGCCGTCCGACGAGGACATCCACACCGCCATCGAGCGGCGGGTCACCGAGCTCGCCGGTGATGCGGGCGCCAAGCTCCACACCGGCCGGTCGCGCAACGACCAGGTCGCGACCGCGTTGCGGCTGTTCGTGCGCCGCGAAGGCACCGACGTCGCCGCCCATGTCCACCGCCTGCAGAACGTGCTGCTCGACTGCGCCGCGGCCGCGGAAGACGTCTACGTCCCGGGCTACACGCACCTGCAGCGCGCGCAGCCGGTGCTCCTCGCGCACCACTTCCTCGCGCACTTCTGGTCGTTCGCGCGCGACGTCGACCGCTGGCGCGACGCGGTCGCGCGTGCCGACGTCTCTCCCTTGGGTGCCGGTGCGCTGGCCGGCTCGAGCCTGCCGCTCGATCCCGACGCCACCGCGTCCGACCTCGGGTTCGCCCGGCGCTTCGACAACTCGCTCGACGCGGTGTCCGACCGCGACTTCGTCGCCGAGGCGCTGTTCGTCGCCGCCCTGACGCAGGTGCACCTCTCTCGCCTGGGCGAGGAGATCGTGCTCTGGACCAGCGAGGAGTTCGGCTTCCTCCGCCTGGCCGACGCCTACAGCACCGGGTCGTCGATGCTGCCGCAGAAGAAGAACCCCGACATCGCCGAGCTGGCGCGGGGCAAGGCCGGTCGATTGATCGGCGACCTCACCGGGTTCCTGGCCACGATGAAGGGCTTGCCGCTCGCGTACAACCGCGACCTGCAGGA
>DASUAS010000144.1:0-5971 GCA_035763625.1 Acidimicrobiia bacterium | reverse complement strand
CAACCTGCTCGACAACGCGGTGAAGTACTCCGAGAGCGGCAAGGTGGTCGCGGTGGAGACCGAGCGCGTCGACGACGACGCGGTCGTGGTCGTGAGCGACCACGGCATCGGCGTGCCCAGCCGTGACCTCGAGCGGATCTTCGAGCGCTTCTACCGCGTGGATCAGGCTCGCAGCCGCGACACCGGTGGAACCGGCCTGGGGCTGGCGATCGTGCGCCACGTGGCGCAGGCCCACGGTGGTGACGTGTCGGTCGAATCGATCGAAGGCGAGGGGTCGACGTTCCGCCTCCGGCTGCCCCTCGCGCCCGACGTGAGCCGGACCACCGAGCATGAGGCCGCCGAATCAGGGGACCTGCGCTGATGGCCGAGGCGCCCCTCATCCTCGTCGTCGACGACGAGCAGTCGTACCGGGACGCCCTCCGCATCGCGCTCGAGCGTGAGGGCTTCCGGGTGGAGGTCGCGGCCGACGGGGCCGAGGCGATCGACCGCTTCGACGCGGTGCGTCCCGCGCTGGTGCTGCTCGACGTGATGCTGCCTCGCATCTCGGGCATCGACGTGTGTCGGGAGCTGCGGTTGCGCTCGCAGGTGCCGATCATCATGGTGACCGCGCGCAATGCGGAGATCGACGCGGTCGTCGGACTGGAGGTGGGCGCCGACGACTACGTGACCAAGCCGTTCCGGCTGCGGGAGCTGGTGGCCCGGGTGCGCGCCGCGCTGCGTCGCGGCCGGAGCGAGGACAACGGCGTCGCTCAGCCCGACGAGGTGCTGGAGGTCGGCGACGTGCGCCTCGACGCGGCGCGGCACGAGGTGGCCGTGCGCGGCGAGCGCGTCGCCCTGCCGTTGAAGGAGTTCGAGCTGCTCGAGCTGTTGCTCGCGAACGCGGGACGAGTGCTGACGCGCGATGTGCTCATCGACCGCGTGTGGGGACCGAACTACTACGGCGACACCAAGACGCTCGATGTCCACGTGAAGCGACTCCGCGCGAAGGTCGAGGAGGACCCGGGTCGTCCGGCGCGCATCGTCACCGTGCGTGGAGTCGGCTACCGCTACGAGAAGGTGTAGCCGACCGCTTCCGTCCACCGCCGACCGGTAGGGTCCGCTCTCCGGGTGTGACAGGGGTGGGCGATGAGGACGACGGCGCGCAGCTCGGCTCGGGGGCGACGAGCGATGGTGATCGGGGGGGCGGTCGCGCTCCTCGGCGCGCTCGTCCCCGGCGCGGTCGGCGCGGCCGGAGCCGCTGGTGCCGCGTCCACGACGACGCCGACCACCCGTGCGCGCGGTTCTGCGGCGGTGCTGAAGGAGATCTCCGGCGGCGATGCCGCGTTCCTCGGCGAGGCGGCCAAGCCCGATCTGAAGGCCGAAGACCACGTGCAGCGCGAGTACACCGCGACCGGCACCGCGACCACCTATGAGGTGCCGGACGGCTACACCGCGGACGGCAGATGGACGTTCACGCCGTCGAGCCCGGCGCCGTACGCGACGCGGGTGCTCGTGCGCGCGCCGGCGAAGCCGAAGTCGTTCAGCGGCAACGTGATCGTCGAGTGGCTCAACGTGAGCGGCGGCGTCGACGCCGATCCCGAGTGGACCCAGGTCGCCGAGGAGCTCACTCGTTCGGGCGACATCTGGGTCGGCGTGTCGGCCCAACGGATCGGGGTCGAGGGCGGCCCGGTGATCGTCAAGGTCGACGTGCCGGGTTCGGAAGCCGCGGGCAAGGGACTGAAGGCGATCGACCCCACTCGCTACGGCTCCCTCGAGCACCCCGGTGACGGCTACGCGTTCGACATCTACACGCAGGTGGCGCGCGCGGTGCGCGCCGGAGCCGGCCTCGCGGGTGTGAAGCCGAAGCACGTGCTCGCGGCCGGGGAGTCGCAGTCGGCGTTCGCGCTCGTCACGTACTACGACGGCGTGCAGCCGCTCACGCAGGCGTTCGACGGCTTCTTCGTGCACAGCCGAGGCGGCGTCGCGCTGCCGATCGCCGCTCCGGGCGCGTACGCGGGGATCTCCGACGCCATCAGCGGGACGCCGGTGATCTTCCGGACCGACCAGCGGGCGCCGGTGATGGACATCCAGACCGAGACCGACGTCACCAGCATCCTGAGCTCGTACGGTGCGCGCCAACCTGATTCGGACACGTTCCGTCTGTGGGAGGTCGCGGGCACCGCGCACGCAGACGCGCGTCTCATCGGTCCGAACGCGTCGGCGTTCGACTGCGGTGCACCGATCAACGACGGTCCGCTCCACGTCGTGGCCAAGGCCGCGCTCCACGACCTGAAGGCCTGGGTGGCCACGGGGCCGCCGCCACCGCGCGCGCCGCGCCTCGACGTCGTCGACGCCCCGAAGGTGGCGGTCGTGCGCAACCGCGACGGCATCGCCGAGGGCGGCATCCGGACGCCGCCGGTCGACGTGCCCGTGTCGGTGCTCTCGGGGGCTCCGGGACCGAACCCGTCGACGATCTGCCTGCTCTCAGGTTCCGACACGCCGCTGCCCGACGCGCGCATCGCCGAGCTCTATCCGTCGCGGGCCGCGTACCTGAAGCGGTTCGACCAGTCGGCCGACGCCGCGATCAAGGCCGGGTTCGTGCTCCCGGCCGACCGGAAGGCGTTGCTCGCGTTCGCGCGACCCGACCGCGTGCACGGCTGACCGGCGCTTCAGCCGACCGAGGTGCCGAGGCGCTCGAGCAGGGCGCGGACGCGCCGACCGATCTCGTCCCTGATCGGGCGCACCGCCTCGAGGCCGAGGCCGGCGGGATCCTCGAGCACCCAGTCCTCGTACCGCTTGCCGGGGAAGAGAGGGCACGCGTCGCCACAACCCATCGTCACGACGACATCGGTGGCCCGCACGATCTCGTCGGTCCACGGCTTCGGGAACTCGCGGCTGATGTCGATGCCGATCTCGGCCATGGCTTCGATCGCGGCCGGGTTCACCTGGTTGCCGGGCTCCGAGCCACCTGACCACGCGACGGCATGTTCCCCCGCGAGAGCGGTGAACCACCCGAGGGCCATCTGGGAACGACCTGCGTTGTGCACGCAGAGGAACAAGACGGTCGGGAGTCCGTCGTTCGACGTGCCCTCGACACGTGCAAGCGCGTTCAGCCGCTCGCGTGCGAAGCGCTCCGCCATGATCGGGCGGAAGCTCGTGGCGCCGGCTCGATCCGCGAACTGGTCGTAGCTGGACATCAGGAAGCGCTCGATGGTCTCGAGCCCGAACACACCGTCGAACTCCTCGGCGAGACGTGCGGCGGCAGACTCGAGCGCACGTCGTTGGTCGGGACCGAGCCGGGCTTCGGTCATGGAGTCTCCGATGATTCGTGTGGAACCACGAGGTCGGTGGCCGGGATGCCAGGGAACAGGAACACGCCGAGGGCCACGGCGACGAGGGCTCCGATCACCTGCATGACGATGAACATCGGGACGCTCCCCGGTGCGATCCCCGCGAACGTGTTGCTCAGGGCGCGACCGATCGTGACCGCAGGGTTGGCGAAGCTGGTCGACGACGTGAACCAGTACGCGGCGGCGATGTAGCCACCCACTGCGAACGCGGCGACGGACGCGCGCCCGGCGCGCACGACCCCGAGGATCACGAGCAGCAGGCCGAACGTGGCGACCGCCTCACCCAGCCAGAGTCCGCTGCTCGATCGGACGTGCGTGGAGACATCGACGGCCGGGAGGTCGAACATCAAGTTGGCGACCATCGCACCCACACCGGCGCCCGTGACCTGCACGACGACGTAGAGACCGGCGTCGCGGGTGCTGGTACCACCGAGGATGCGGTCCGCCATCGTGACGACCGGGTTGAAGTGCCCCCCGGACACGGGCCCGAGGGCCAGGATGAGCGCGACCAGACCGGCGCCGGTCGCGATCGAGCTCTCGAGCAGCTGCAACCCGACATCGTGGGGTGACAGCCGCTGCCCGTAGATGCCCGATCCCACGACGATCGCGACGAGCAGTGCAGTTCCGACGAGCTCGGCGACGGCGCGCCGAGCGAGCTCGCGGTCCATGGGTCCGATCAGCAGCAGCGCGCAGCCGACTCGGGCGCTCCGGCGCAGCACGTCGAATCGTGGCCGGCATCGACGGTGCGAAGTTCGCCCGGCGCCATCTCGACATCGTCGAGCACGGTGTAGATCTCCCAGGGCTCGCGGTCGGGACCGTCGACCCAGACCTTGTCCTGCACCGCGTAGCAACACGCGACCTCGTCCTCCGTCGCGGTCGTGAGTCCCTGGCCTGAGAGTCGAGCCTGAGCGGCGCCGACCTCGAGGGTCGACGCGACCTCGACCCCGAGGTGGTTGAGCGTTCCGGGCTCGCCGTGGCCTTCGATCAGGACCAGCTTCAGCGGCGGTTCCGCAATGGCGAAGTTCGCGTATCCGGGCCGGACTTTGGCCGGCTCCGTGGCGAACAGCTTCGAGTAGAACGCGACCGCCTCGTCGAGATCGGACACGTTCAGTGCCAGTTGCACTCGGCTCATCATGGCCTCCTCTGGAACCGGCGGCTGATAGATTGGTCTCCGTCGATGGATCGATGATGGCAGATCAATCGAAGGTTGTCAATGTATGAATGAGTGCTGCCCCTCGCTGCTCGCCGCGCCGCTCTCGGAGCCGGCGGCGGCAGACCTCGCGACCGTCTTCGCGGCCCTCGCGGACCCCGTGCGGCTGCGCCTGCTCAGCTTGGTGGCCGACGCCGGCGAGATCTGCTCGTGCAACCTCGAAGCACCACTGGGGAGGGCGCAGCCGACCATCTCACACCACACGAAGGTGCTCGCCGACGCGGGGTTGATCAGCGGGGAGAAGCGTGGCCGTTGGGTGTGGTGGCGGTTGGTGCCCGAGCGCCTCGACCTGGTTCGCGACGCACTCGCGGCGAAGGTGTGACGTCGATCAGCCTCAGCTGACCTTCGCCAACGCGTCCTCGTATTCCGCCTTCGCGCGCGGCGTGCCGAGATCGGGTGACGAGAAGGTGGAGCTCACGACTCCGTTCGCATCGAGGACGAAGGTGGCGCGGTTCGCGCACCCGAGTGCCTCGTTGAACACCCCGTAGCTCTTCGCCACCTCACCGTGGGGCCAGAAGTCGCTGAGCACGGGGAAGGTGAATCCCTGCTCCTCGGCCCAGACGCGCTGCGCATGGCGCGTGTCGCACGAGATGGCCAGCACCTGCGCGCCACCGCGCTCGAACGCCGAGGGGTCGTCGCGGATCTCGCACAGCTCACCCTGGCAGACACCCGTGAACGTGAAGGGATAGAAGACGATCACCACCGGCTTGCCGCGCAGCGCCGAGAGCGTGACGTCGTTGCCGTTCTGGTCCTTGAGCGTGAAGTCGGGCGCGACATCACCGGTTGCGACCATGGGAGCCTCCTCGGGTCGGGGACTCCGAGACTACGCGCCGACGCTCAATCGGCCGGCAGCCGAGCGTCGAGGGCTGCGTCGATGCGCGCGTGCAGCTCAGGGATGTCGCTCGCGAGCTTCGCGAAGTCGGCGCCGAACATCGCGAACACCACGCCCGAGGCGGTCGTCGTCACCGTCGCCGTGCGGCGACGGGCGCGGAAGATCGCGCCTTCGCCGAAGAAGTCTCCGGGCCCGAGCTCGGCGACCTGTTCACCGTGCTTGACCACGTGCGCTCACCTCGCCGACCGGGTCGGCATCGCCGACTCGTCACCGAGTCTTTGCTCGTCGTTCACCCCAGCGCGTCGATGATCGCGTCGGCCGCCCCCCGCGCGGGACCACGCACGATGCTCATCAAGGGGGTGACCGTCACGTAGCCCTCGTGGACGAGCGCAACGTCGGTGCCCGGCGCGGGATCGCCTCGCCCGGTGATCTCGATCTTGAGGTCGCCCTCGGAGACGTCGGCCGACGCCACCCACACCTCCCCGACGGGCGCGAGCTCGGCCTCGCGCACTCCCTTGATCTCGTCGAACGCGAGGTTGGGCACGTTGAGGTTGAGGACGCGCGCGTCACCATCGGGTTTCGCCGCCCACTCGACCGCCG
>DASUAS010000143.1:0-3197 GCA_035763625.1 Acidimicrobiia bacterium | reverse complement strand
GACGTCGAGCTCGAGGTCGGCCGCGCGACTCTCGCGTTCGAACCGGGCGAGCGACGATTCAGTGCGACGCGCCCCGGCGATGAGCGCCAACACGACTGCGCCCGAGACACCGACCAGGAGCGTCAGCACCACGACGCTGCGCCACCGCCGGCGCAACTCCGATCGGGCGAGCATGCGCACCGCGCCCATGGCCCGACTCCCCGCTCCCCCTCTGCGGCTCAGAACGTGACCGAGGCCGCGGCCGCGGCCGCTTCTTCCGCCTCGGTCTCGATGCGGCCGTCGCGCATGCGCACGATGCGATCAGCGGCGGCGGCCACGTCGTCGTCGTGCGTGACCATCAGGATGGTCTGCCCACCGGCATGGAGACGGCGGAACAGCTCGAGCACCTCGTGACCGCCCTCGGAGTCGAGCGCGCCCGTGGGCTCGTCGGCGAGCACAAGGGTCGGCTCGTTGGCCAACGCCCGGGCGATCGCCAACCGCTGCCGCTGCCCACCGGACAGCACGCCCGGAGCGTCCTTCGCCTTGTCGGCCAGCCCGAGCAGGTCGAGGAGGTCACGGGCACGCGTCTCCGCGCGCTTGCGGGGCGCGCCCGCGATCACCGCGGGGAGCGTGACGTTCTCGAGCACGCTCATGCCCTCGAGGAGGTTGAAGAACTGGAACACGATGCCGATGTGCCGACGCCGCATGATCGCGAGCTCGTCCTCGGTCTTGCCGACGAGCGTCTCCGCCGCGAGCGAGACCTCGCCGTCGGTCGGCGTGTCGAGCCCGGCGATGATGTTCAGCAGAGTCGACTTCCCGCACCCCGACGGCCCCATCACCGCCACGAACTCCCCCGGCGTCATCGTGAAGTCGACGCCGCGCAGCGCCCGCACCGGCGCCCCCTCCGACTCGAAGGTCTTGCGCAACCCGTGCGTCTCGACCACGAACCCGTTCGCACCCACCTCGCGATGCTCACTCATCTGCCATCCCCTGCTCCATGTTGTCGAAGACGTCGATGCGAAAGGCCCGCACCGGCGAGTTCCGCCCCTTGACCGTCGTCTCGTCGAGCGGCACGCACTCGATGTCGGACTGCAACTGCTCGTAGGTGCTCTCGTTGATCACGATCCGTCCCGACGGTCGCGCGAGGTCCTGCAGCCGCTGCGCCAGGTTCACCGTGTCACCCACCAGCGTGTACTCGACCCGCTCCTCGGAGCCGAGCAACGCGGCCGCGACCGGGCCCGTGGAGATGCCGATCCCGATCCCGAACGGAGCCCGGCTGGCGGCGAGCCAGCGCTCGTTGAGCGCGCGCTGGCGCGCCAGCATCGAGCGCGCCGCGCAGAGCGCGCGGTCGGCGTGCTCGTCGAGCGGGACCGGCGCGCCGAAGCACGCCATCACCGCGTCGCCCACGAACTGCATGACGGTGCCGCTCTCCTCGAGGATCGCCTTGTTCATCTCGGCCCGGTGCTCGCTGAGCTGCGACGCGAGCTGGGTCGGGTCGCTGCGCTCGGCGATGCCCGAGTAGCCGCGGATGTCGCCCATGAGCACGGTGACCACCAGCTCCTCGGTCTCGCCGATGGCCCGCCCCTCGTTGCGCACCTTCTCGGCGAGTCCGCCCGGGAGGAGCCGGCTGAGCTTCTCGCCCTGCTCCTCGCGGTCGACGATCGCGGTGTGGAGCATCCGCAGCCGCTTCAGCGCGCCGGCGGTGCCGGTGCTCGCGCCCTCGGACAGCTTGAGGAACAGCTCCTCGACCGACGCCGCCACCGCCGCCGCGGTGGTGCCCCGCGCGTTGGCGATGGCCTTGATCGGCTTCCCTTCGGCGATCTCGTGGAGCAGGTGCTCGTCGGCTTCGGTGAGACCGGCGTCGTCGGTGACCGGCTGCACCAGCGCCTCGACGATCTTGGGGTCGATCACCGACCCGCCCGTGGCGACCTCGCGCACCGCCCGCGCCAGCTGGTTGCCCTCGCCGACACGGTCCTTGAGGAGGTAGGCGTAGCCGGCGGCGCCGTCGCCGAGGAGGGCGATGGCGTAGTCGGGGTCGTCGTACTGCGACAGGACGACGACGCCGGTGCCGGGGTGGCGCTTGCGCAGCGCCTTGGCCGCGTCGATGCCCTCGCTCTGGAAGCTCGGGGGCATGCGGATGTCGGTGACCAGCACCTGGGGCGCGGCGGCCTCTGCGCCCGCCACCAGGGTGTCGTAGTCGTCGGCGGTGCCGACGATGTCGAGGTCGGGCTCGAGCGCCAACAGCGCCCGCACGCCTTCGCGGACGATCACGTTGTCGTCGGCGAGGAACACGGTGATACGGCCGTCCCCCATGAGCCTCCATTCGAGATGGTCGGGGCGGTCCCGACAAGGTGGTCAGGTCACCCGGGTGAAGGGGTGCTGACCCCCTCGCCGGTGGACGGCCTGCCCCCTCGCCCGGAGAGTGGTTGCGGCCTACTCTCGCACGCGACGGATTCCGTGCGGGGCCCGGGGAGGCAAACATGCGGGTGGAGTCTTCGGTCACCAGCGTCTCGTGGATCCCATCGGAGGCGGTCACCGGCGCCGTGCTCAAGGGCACCTTCGACTCGGGCATCACCAGCTACGACGATCCGCCGGCGGACGTCATCGACGACCTCGACCGGTGGCGCGCCGAAGGTCGGTTCCGCTTCGCCAACCGGTTGCAGGCCTGGGCCGAGATCGAGCACGGGAAGATCGTCGACGCCGGCTGCTCGGGCGGCGGCCTCATGGGCGCCACCACGGTCCGCCTGGCCAAGCTCCGCGCCACCTTCCAACCGGTCGCGCTCCCCGATCTCCACCCCGAGCCCACGCGCAGCCACACCGAGGTCACGTTCGTGCAGACCACCGGCGGTCGCACCGGTCTGCCGGCACCCCGTCGGGTCAAGCACCCGCCGTTCCTGCAGTTCCGCGCGCCCACCGTGTGGACGACGCTCGCGCTCACCATCCGCGCCGACGGCACGTCGAGCTTCGAGGTGCTCGGCGCGAGCAAGTTCCCCCGCCACTGGGTCTACGACCACGAGGGTCGGATCGCGGCCAAGGTGGGACTGGCGAACTTCAAGGAGTGGTACCGCGACGCGTTCGGCAAGCACACGCCATGGGGCGACCAGGACTCCAAGGCGCTCGTCACCGCGGTCGAGACCGCGCTCGAACGCCAGCTGTCGGTGATGATCATGTCGGGCGGTGATCGGCCCGAGATCCGCACGCTCAAGGAGGGCGAGTAC
>DASUAS010000142.1:0-9761 GCA_035763625.1 Acidimicrobiia bacterium | reverse complement strand
GTCGCCGACCCCGAGCTCGCGGGTGTCACCGTCGACGCTGAAGGTGGTGACGCCGGCCAGGCCGTAGACCGTCTCCTCGAACCCGTCGTGGCTGTGCGCGGCCGGCACCTGGGCGTCGGGACGGACCTGGCACTCGAACACCGTTGCCGCGCCATGGGAGTCGTCGGCCTCGACGAGGAAGCGGATCTCGATGTCGCCCAAGCCGATCGGGGTGCGTGTGCTCACGGTGCTCTCCTCGTCAGTGGTAAAGGGACTTGATCACTGTACCCCCCGGCGGCCAGGTTGTAAAGTCCCTTTATCATGTCCGGCCCCGAGCCCGAACCGCCACCGCCGCTCATCGGCGCGCTCATGCGGATGCCGGTCGACGCCGTGCATCGCCGGATCATCGCTGACCTGCGCGGCGCGGGGTTCACCGACCTCTCGGACGCGCACATGGCGGTGTTGCGCTACCCGGGCCCGCAGGGGCGGAGGCCGTCCGACCTGGCGGCCGAGGTGGGCATGAGCAAGCAGGCGGTCAACTACCTGCTCGGCGCGCTCGAGCAGTCGGGCTACGTGCAGCGGTCCGACGATCCCGACGATCGACGTTCGCGTCGCATCGAGCTCACCGACCGGGGCGAGCAGGTTCGCCGCACGATCCGGGCGAGCGTGGCCGAGATCGAGTCGGAGCTCGCCGACGAGCTCGGCGCTCACGCGTTCGAGCAGCTGCGGGCGCTGCTCGTGAAGCTCAACGACACGTCGTTCGTGCGTGGACGCGACGTCGGTCACCCGGCGCCGACGACGACGAGTCGGTAGCCGAGGTCGAGCGAGTCGAGCGACGCCAGATCGGTGTTGCGGTCGTGCCAGCGGCCACTCGCCAGGTCGTCCCGCAGGCGCGCCACTCGCCGATCGCATCGGCGATCTGTCGTTCCCATCGCGAGTCCGGAACACGATGCGTGGAGTACTCGGTGCCGATGCCGTCGTAGACCGCGTTCACACGGAGGAGTCCATCAGACTCTGTCGCTCCGGCGTAGGGTCGGAGTGTGAGCGGGGAGCCGTACGTCGCCGTGGTCGGGCCGAGCATGGCGACCGCCGACGAGATCGCGCGCGCCGAGGAGGTGGGTCGCCTGCTCGCGACGCGACGTGCGGTGCTCGTGTGCGGTGGATTGGGTGGCGTGATGGAGGCCGTGTCGCGCGGGGCAGCGAATGCGGGCGGCACCGTGCTCGGGATCCTCCCCGGGTCCGACCGCGGCGAGGCCAACGAGCACGTGACGGTCGCGCTGGCCACCGGGCTGGGGGAGATGCGCAACGCGCTGGTCGTGCGCGCCGCCGACGCGCTGATCGCGGTCGGTGGTGCGTACGGCACGTTGTCGGAGATCTCCCTGGCGTTGCGGACCGGCGTGCCGGTGGTGGGCGTCGGCACCTGGGAGCTCGACGACGTGGTCGACGCACCCGATCCCGAGGCGGCGGTGGAGCTCGCGCTCGAGCTCGCGAAAGAGGCGGGGCGATGAACGAGCCCTATTACCGCCGCGACCTGGCGCTCGTGCACCACCTCGGGTTCGGGTTCCACGCCGACGGGTGTGCCCCCGATCTCGTCGAGCTGCTGGCGCCGGTGCGTGAGCGCAGCGGGCTCGTGCTCGAGATCGGATGTGGGAGCGGCTTGCTCACGCGCTACCTCGTGGCGGAGGGCGTCCGCGTCCTCGCCACCGACGCGTCGCCCGCGATGTTGGATCTGGCGCGTGAGACCGCGCCCGGCGTCGAGAAGTTCGAGCGCCTGATGCTGCCCGATGATCCTGTTCCCGCCTGTGACGCGGTGGTCGGGATCGGTCATCCGCTCAACTACCTGCCGAGCGAGGCGGCGATCGAGCGCGCGCTCGTCGCGCTCGCGGGCGCGCTGCGCCCGGGTGGCGTGCTCGCGACCGACCTCGAGGACTTCGAGTGGGGGAGGGCGCGCGCCGAGGTGCACGAGCAGTCGAGGCTCGGCGACGACTGGGCCATCATCACGCACTACGAGAACCCCGCACCCGACCGCCACGTGCGCGACATGACCACGTTCGTGCGCAACGACGACGGGTCGTGGCGACGCGACCACGAACGACACGACAACGTGTTGCTCGACATCACCGCGGTGCCGCCGCTGCTCGCGAACGAGGGTGTCGTCGCCGAGACGCGCCGCTCGTTCGGGCGCTGGGAGCTCCCGGTCGGTCTCTACGCGGTCGTCGGCCGGAAGCCGGTGTGAGCGAGCGCGACGACGCGATCCGAGATGCGCACGACCGCGCCGTCGCCGCGGGTGAGCCTGGCTACGCCGACCCCGCGACCGGGTACTTCGTGTTCACCGCGGTAGCCCTGGCCGAGCGGGGCGAGTGCTGCGGCTCGGGGTGCCGGCACTGCCCGTACCCCCGAAAATCGAGAGGCGAAGGCAGATAGCGGACAGGATCTGACCGCAAGGCGGACGAGGATGAGCGCACACCGCCGACGAGAGGAACCCGCGATGCCCGGACAGGCCCCCTTCCACACCGACGAGCACGACCTCCTGCTCGGGTTCGTGAGGCAGCAGCGCGAGGTGCTGCACCTGACCGCCTACGGGCTCACCGACGAGCAGGCGCGGCAGGCCGCAGTCCCACCGAGCCCACTGACCGTCGGTGGGCTGGTCAAGCACGTCACGCTCGTGGAGCAGAACTGGATCGACATGATCCTCGAGCGCGAGCGGGCGGAGACCGCCGACGACGACTACGCCCACGCGTTCACGATGCGGGCCGACGAGCACCTCGACGATCTGCTGGCCGCGTCGATCGCAGTGGGGGAGAAGACCGATCGCGTCGTGCGCGCCGTCCCCGACCTCGCCCAGCGCGTGCCGGTGCCGCCAGGCGTGCCGTGGTTCCCACCGGATCTCGACGCGTGGTCGGTACGGTGGGTGTTGATGCACCTGGTCTCCGAGATCGCCCGCCACGCCGGCCACGCCGACATCGTGCGCGAGGCGGTCGACGGCGCCACCGCGTTCCCGCTGATGGCCGCGGCCGAAGGCTGGCCGGCGACGCCGTGGATGCAACCATGGGAGCCCGCACGCTCATGAGGGAGGAAGCGCAGTGAGCATCGCGGTCGAGCTCGACGAACTCCGGGCGCGGATCGAGGAGTTCTCGACCGACGCCTACCTGCTCACGGTGAGCGACGACGGACGCTCCCACAGCGTGGCAGTGCCGGTGCGTTGGGACGGGGACGAGCTCTTCGTGTCCGGCGGTCGCACCAGCGTCGCCAACGCCCGGGCGCGGTCGTTGGTGGCACTGCTCTGGCCGCCGAACGAGCGCGGGCAGTTCAGCCTGATCGTCGACGCCGACGTCACGAGCGCCGACGACGGCGAGGTGCGCCTCCGCCCGACGCGCGCGGTGCTGCACCGGCCCGCGCCGTCGGGCGCGGGCAGCGACTGCAAGACGATCCTCTAAGCGAGGGGATCGACGCCCACCTCGTCCCAGAAGCGGCGCCACGACTCGAACGCGTCGGGCAGTTGCCGGGTGGTGAGCGAGTCGTGTCCCGCGCCGACCCCGGCGCCGTGCGCGGGCCGCTCGAGCGCGTCGACCATGTACCAGCGCAGGAACTTCCGCCGGTCGAAGCACCAGGAGCCGTCGACGCGGACGTAGGTGTCCCAGTACTGGAGCATGCCCTCGTCCCAGCCGCCGGCGGGCCGGCCGAGCTCGTCGTGGCAGTAGACGATGCCGCGTGCGTGGTCGGCGTCGTCGAAGTCGACGATGTGGTTGCCGACGAAGTGCACCGACACCTTCGGCTCGCTCAACGTCTGCACGAACCACGCGCGCAGCGCGTCGCGCCCGCGCTCGTCGCGACCGACGCGCACGTCGGGAGTGAACAGCGAGACCATCATGTCCATGTCGCGCGAGTCGAGCGCGAGCGCGTAGCGCACCGCGAGCTGCTGGATCGCGGCCAGCGACTCGAGCCGGTCGAGCCGTTCGTCCGTGGTGGTGGGTGCCCAGGGTCCGAGGTGTGACATGTCGGCACCGTACCGGGTCGGACTAGCGTCCCCGAACGTGCTCTCGGGCGAGAAGATCCTCATCACCGGACCGGCCGGACAGATCGCCTTCCCGCTGGCGCGGTACCTCGCCGCCGACAACGAGGTGTGGGGGATCGCCCGATTCTCGGGTCCGAACGACCGGGCGCGGGTCGACGCGCTGGGCGTCACCACGGTGGTGTGCGACATCGCCACCGGCGACTTCACCGGCGTGCCCGACGACTTCACCTACGTCGTGCACCTCGCCGCGTTCCAGGGCCCCGGCCTCGACTACGACCACGCCATCACCGTGAACGCCGAGGGCACTGGGCTGCTCCTTGCGCATACGCGGAACGCGAAAGCGGCCCTGGTCATGTCGACCCACTCCGTCTACAAGCCGCAGGACGACCCCTTGCACGTGTTCGTGGAGACCGACCCGCTGGGCGACGTCAACTCGGGGCTCTCGCCGCCGTACTCGATGTCGAAGATCGCCCAGGAGGCGGTGGCGCGCACCTGCGCGCGGCTCTACGACCTGCCGGTGATCATCGCCCGGATGAACGCGTCGTACGGCCCCAACGGTGGCCTCCCCGTGTACCACCTCGATGCCGCGGCCGCCGGCGAGCGGGTCACGACCCGCTGGGATCCGTGCCCGTACATGCCCATCCACGAGGACGACATCAACCGGCAGACCGCGGCGCTGCTCGACGCGGCGACGGTGCCCGCCCGCATCGTGAACTGGGGTGGTGACGACGCGGTCAGCGTGCAGGAGTGGTGCGCCTTCTTCGCCGAGCTCACCGGCCACGACGTGCCCGTCGACGTCGTCGAAACCCCGGGCACGCTGCGAGGTTCGATCGCCGATCCCACCGCGCGCCAGGCGATCGCGGGGCGCTGCGAGATCGGATGGAAGGACGGCCTGCGCGCCGCGTACACCGCGAGGCATCCCTCCCGAGGAGAGGTGTGAAGGTCCTCGTGACGGGCGCGTCGTCGGGCATCGGCGCGGCCACGGCACGGGCGTTCGCCCGACGCGGTGACACCGTGGGCATCTGCGCGCGGCGCGAGGACCGGTTGGCGGAGGTGCTGCAGGATCTTCCCGGCGGGAAGATGTGGGGTGTCGACCTGGCCGACCTCGACGCCCTCGACGCGTTCGGGGCGAGGGTCGACGACGAGCTCGGCGGCGTCGACGTGCTGGTCAACAACGCCGGTATCCCGAAGCGGCGCCGCACCACCACGATGACCGCCGCCGACGTCGAGAGCGTCATGGCGACGAACTACTTCTCGCCGGTGCGCCTCACCCTCGCGCTCCTGCCTCGGATGATCGAGCGTGGCCGCGGCGACATCGTGAACGTGTCGTCGATGGGCGTGCACCTCGTCGCCTTCGGTGTCGGCGCGTACTCGGCGTCGAAGGCCGCGCTCGAGCTGTTCACCGAGGCGCTGTACGTCGAGCTCCCGGGCACCGGCGTGCGCGCGCACCTGGTCGTGCCGGGCACCACCGCCACCGAGTTCAGCGTCCCGCGCGAGGGCAACGACCCACCGCTCCCGCCCGGCCCGGGTGCGGCCACGCCGGAGGAGGTGGCGGCCGCGATCGTCGCCTGCGTCGCCGACGACGGGCTGAGCGACCACTACGTCTCGTACGCGACCGCGCGCGACGCCGACATGTCGGCCACCAAGGCCGCCGACCCGAACGCGTTCCTCGCCGAGATGCGCGAACGCCTGACTTCGCTCCGTGGAAGCTAGCGCCGCCTCAGGGATCGTTCGCGTTGTCCGCGAACGGGCACTTTGGGGCGATACCCATGTCGATGAGTCCCGCGCATTCGGAGACGCTTCCTCGGTCCTTCTCCCACACGCGCCGATGAGTTTTCGACGGTTGTAGCGTCGAAACCCACATGAGTGGATTCGACCCTCGACGCCTGGCGCACTTCGCCCAGGCGATGCAGGTCCACGTCGAGCAGGACCGGGTTGGCGGTGTCGCCTGGCTGCTCGCGGCAGGCGATCACGTGGAGGTCGGTGTCGCCGGCCAGCTCACCCGAGGCGAACCGACGCCTGTCGGCCGCGACAGCATCTTCCGCATCTCGTCGATGACCAAGCCGATCGTGGCGGTGGCGGCGCTGATCCTTGTGGAGGAGTACAAGCTGCGGCTCGACGATCCCGTCGACGCGCTGCTTCCCGAACTGTCCGACCGGCACGTGCTCGTCGACGCGCACGGTCCGATCGACGGGGAAACCGTGGCCGCCGAGCGGCCGATCACGCTGCACGACGTGTTGACGTTCCGGCTTGGCATCGGCATGGACTTCGCGGCGCCATGGCCGCAGCCGTTCCTCGACGCGCTGGCCGAACTCGACCTCGGCGCCGGTCCGCCCGAACCGCAGGTGCCGCCGCCGCCTGACGAATGGATGCGCCGGCTCTCGACTCTGCCGCTCCTCTACCAACCCGGCGAGCGCTGGCTCTACAACATCGGGGCCGACGTGCTCGGCGTGCTCATCGCACGCGCCGCTGGCCAACCGCTCGACGTCGTACTGCGCGACCGTGTGTTCGAGCCGCTGGGCATGGTTGACACCGCCTTCTCTGTGGCCGACGTCAACCGGTTCGGCACCTGTTATGGCACCGACCCAGCCGGCGAACGGTTCGTCTTCGATCCTCCCGACGGCCAATGGGCGAAGCCGCCCGAGTTTCCTTCTGGCGCGGCCGGCCTTGTGTCGACGGTGGATGACCTCCACGCGTTCGCACGGATGCTCCTCTCGGGTGGGCGGCTCCCGGATGGCTCGCGCCTGCTGTCGCGCACCTCCATCGACGCGATGACCACCGACCAGATCGACGTCTCGGGGGGCGCGCCCGGACCCCGGCCCGACGGCTCGCAGGGGTGGGGCTTCGGCGTCGGTGTGCAGGTGCGACGCACCGGTCTCGCGCCCACCATCGGGTCGTACGGCTGGGCAGGGGGCATGGGGAGCATCTGGTCGAACGATCCCAGCAACACGCTCGTCGGCATCATGCTCAGCACCGACGCCTTTGGCGGCCCGTTCACCCCGCCGACGGTCATCCAGGACCTCTGGACCGGCGCGTACACCGCGCTCGACAACTGACCAGGAAGTTCGTCATGTCATCGCCTGCTCCGACACCAGATCTGCACACCGGCTTCAGCGCGCCCGGCGCCACGCTGACGCCGTGGGAGGACGTCGTCGACGTGCTCGTATCGGCAGAGCTGTTCTGGATCTCGACGGTGCGCGCAGACGGGCGTCCGCATGTCACGCCGCTCCCAGCGGTGTGGCGCGACGGAGCGCTCTACTTCTGCACCGGTCCCGGCGAGCAGAAGGCCGTCAACCTGCGCGCCAACGATCAGTGCGCGCTCACGACGGGCGACAACCGCTGGAAGGCCGGCCTCGACGTAGTCGTCGAGGGACAGGCCGTGCAGGTCACCGATGAGGGATTGCTGCGCGCGCTCGCCGCAATGTGGATCACGAAGTACGACGGCGACTGGCAGTACGACGTGCGCGACGGCGCCTTCCACCACGAACCCGGCATCGCCCACGTCTTCGAGGTCCGTCCGCGCAAGGTGCTGTCGTTCGCCAAGGGCGAATTCGCCCAGACCCGGTTCCGCTTCGGCGGCTGAAGCGCGGACTGGCAGACATGGCGCGGCCTACTGCGTTGCGCTATTACACGCCGCCCTTTACGGACTCGCTGAGCGGTGCTTCAACGAAGAAGTTCACCTTGAGGATCCGCGTGAGCGCGAGGAAGACGACGACTGCGGCGACCAAAACCAGGCTGGACAGACAGCCATGCCGATTCCGCGATCCCACAGCCACGGCCCCCTCCCCGATGACAGGGTGCAGGACTTGACCTGAGTTCGTCATCATCAATCCTGACGAAGTCATCTCAGAGGTACGGCCGCGAGATCGGACGGCGTACAGATTGCCGCGATGCGCTCGCAAGACCACCGAACTGGTCGTGCCAGAACGAGCTCCGAGGCGCCCATGACGCCGGCTCCGGGCTTGCGGATCTGTGCGCGCCTTCTGTGTGCCGTGGGCTGCGCCCAAGCATCGTGCGCACCTCATGGGCCGCCTTCGAGCGCGTACTCGACGTAGGTCGTGCCGTCGCGAGCCCAGAGAACCATCGGGCACTCTTCACTGAGGTCGTTCGTGAACCGGTCGGCTGGCTCTGTGTAGATCTTGTGATGCGCTGCGAGCCACGGCGAAAACGAGTAGTAGAAGGCCAAGCGCGGAGCCTTCTTGGCTTCAACGCTCTCTCCTTGACCGTAGACACGGTGACAGTGGTAGAGGCGATCCGGGAGGTTCGCGCCCGGCCATTCGTGGAAGGTGCGCCGGTGGTAGAGCGCGACGCCGATCGATCCGACGAAGACAACGACCAGAACGATGATCGCCGCGGTGAGGGCACGTTTGCCGCGGTTGAGGTCTTGAAAGCGGAAGCGAAGCGACGACTCGCTGGCCGGCGGTTCTTCGAGCGACGCCTGCCACGACGAACGCAGCACTAGCGCAGGGCGAAGTGTCGGCGACCGTCCACGCACTCATGTTGCCCACACGGGCGTCACCTCGCCAGACAACCGCCCCAGAACGCCGTCAGAGCGGGCGGCAATTCGCGGCGGGTCGGCCGCCTTGGCTGCTGGCCGCGCGCTTACCGTTCGCCCATGGTTGATGCACCGAATCTGAACGAGGAGTGGGCTGCCTTCGCGTCGGAGTGGATCGCGCAGTCCGAGCAGCACCGGGACAATGCTCGGGAGGGGCTGCTCGACGATTGGATGCTGGAGATCGTCGGCGATGTCGCCGACCTCCAGGTGATCGACCTTGGTTGCGGGGAGGGCCGGTTCTGCCGGATGCTCGCCGAGCGAGGCGCCAACGCCTTCGGCATCGACCTGCAAGTGACGTTCGTCGCGTACGCCGACGCGAGGAAGGGATCCCGCGAACACTACGGGCTCGGCGACATTCAAGAGCTTGACGGCGTGTCGTCTGAAAGCTTCGACCTTGCCGTCGCCTACATCACCTTGGTGGATGTTCCTGATCAGCACGCTGCGATCAGCGAGGCGTTCCGGGTCTTGCGACCCGCTGGTCGGTTCGTCGTCTGCAACGCGTTTCGCCGATGGCCTCGGCGTGGTCCGAGCATGGGCCGTGGCACGTCGACGAAGAAGGAGCGAAGGTCCACTTCGTGCTCGACGACTATGCGAACGAAGGCCCGCGACGCGTCGTGTGGCGCTCGGGCCATGAGATCGCGAACTTCCACCGCATGCTCAGCACCACCGTCAACGACTTCCTGGCCGCAGGCTTCGTGCTCCGTCGGCTTCACGAGCCGCTACCGACGGACGAGCAGCTCTCCCGATTCCCCGAGAATCGAGACATGCGCCGCGTGCCGATCTTCACGATCTACGACCTCGAGAAGCCCGCGTAGCCGGCGTCGTCACCTCCAAGGACTGTCCTTGAACGCCGGGTCGGAGTGCTACGCGATTGCGGCTGATCCGGCGCTTCGGTGATCCCCGCGATGGACTCTCGGGCGAAGGTGGTGAGCGTGGCCGCACTGCGCGGTCGTGGCGTCCACGTCGGACCATGCTGTGGTGAACCAGCCGTACTCGAACGGCGCGAGCGCAGAAATGGATCGCGACCGGTGAACGAGGCCGCGGCCTGACGCCGTCGCGCCCGCTTGACCGTTCTCGCCCGTCTGGTCAGGCTGGGCCGATGGCCGGTGCGGACCCGCTCATGTTCGCGGTGCGCGAGAACGCGGCGTGGTGCGACCTGGTCTGCCGGCTCCACCGCTTCACGCCCGAGGGAGACGCGCGCCTGTGGTGGTC
>DASUAS010000141.1:0-9277 GCA_035763625.1 Acidimicrobiia bacterium | reverse complement strand
TGACGTCGGACACGCCGATCGCCGAAAGCACCGCACGCAGCTCGCCGACGTACTCACGCGCGTGCTCCGCGCTGCGGATGTCGGGACGGCTCACGATCTCCATGAGCGGCACGCCGGCGCGGTTGTAGTCGACGAGCGAGTGGTCGGCTTCGTGGATGCGCCCACCCCCGCCGACGTGCTGCGTCTTGCCGGTGTCTTCTTCGAGGTGCGCGCGCTCGATGCCGACGCGGCCACCATCGACCTCGAGCCAGCCGTCGACCGTGATGGGCTCGTCGTACTGCGAGACCTGGTAGTCCTTCGGCATGTCGGGATAGAAGTAGTTCTTGCGCGAGAACGTCGACTGCTCCGGCACGCGCAAGTTGACGGCTTCGGCGAAGCGCAGCGCGTACTCGACCGCGCGCTCGTTGAGCACGGGCAGCGAACCCGGCAGTCCGAGGCACACGGGACACACGTGGGTGTTGGGTTCGGCACCGAACTCGTTGGGACAGCCGCAGAACAGCTTGGTGGCCGTCGCCAGCTCGCAGTGCACCTCGAGCCCGATGACCGGCTCGTACTCGGTCACGCTCATGCAGACTCCTCGAGGACGCGGGCGACCCGGAACATGACGGCTTCGCCCAACGCCGGCGCCAGGACCTGCACGCCCACCGGCAGACCGCCCTCTCCGGTGCCGTAGGGCACGCTCATCGCGGCGTGGCCGGCGAGGTTGGTGGGGATCGTGCACACGTCGGACAGGTACATCGCCAGTGGATCGGCCGCCCTCGCGCCGAGCTCGAACGCGACCGTGGGCGACGTGGGCGACAGCAGCGCGTCGTACTGCTCGTACGCACGGGCGAAGTCGCGGATGATCAGCGTGCGCACGCGTTGTGCCTGCCCGTAGAACGCGTCGTAGTAGCCGGCCGAGAGCGCGTACGTGCCGAGCATGATCCGGCGCTTCACCTCGGGCCCGAACCCCGCATCGCGCGTGCGCGCGTTCATGGCGGCGACATCTTCCCCGGCGACGCGCAGGCCGTACCGCACGCCGTCGTAGCGCGCCAGGTTCGACGACGCCTCGGCCGGCGCGATCACATAGTACGCCGAGAGCCCGTAGCGAGCGCTCGGCACGCTCACCCGGTCGACGGTCGCCCCCGCCTTCTCGAGCGCGCGTGCCGCGCGATCGACGGCGTCGAGCACCTCGGGCTGGAAGCCGTCGCCCTCGACCAGCTCGTCGACCAGCGCGATGCGCAGCCCCTCGACGCCCCGGTCGACGACCGGCAGCAGGGGCTCGTGCGGTGCGTCGATCGACGTGGAGTCCATGCGGTCGTGGCCGGCGACGACGTCGAGCAGCAGGGCGGCGTCGCTCACCGTGGTCGCGAACGGCCCGATCTGGTCGAGCGAGCTCGCGAACGCGATGAGCCCGTAGCGCGACACGATCCCGTAGGTGGGCTTCACCCCGACGACACCGCAGAGCGCCGCGGGTTGACGGATGGACCCGCCGGTGTCGGAGCCGAGCGCGAGTGGGGCGTACCCGGCCGCGACCGCGGCCGCCGATCCACCGCTGGACCCTCCGGGGACACGCGACGGATCGTGCGGGTTGCGGGTGGGACCGAAGGCGGAGTTCTCGGTGGACGATCCCATCGCGAACTCGTCGAGGTTGGTCTTGGCCACCGGGATCGCGCCCGCGGCGAGGACCCGCTCCACCACGGTGGCGGTGTACGGCGGCTCCCAGCCCTCGAGGATCCGCGAGGAGCACGTGGTGGGAACGCCGCGCGTGCACAGGTTGTCCTTGAGCGCGATCGGCACGCCGGCGAGCGGACCGGGGTCGTCACCGCGTCGTACCGCGGCATCGATCGAGTCGGCTGCAGCGCGCGCGGCGTCGGCTGTCACGAGGTTGCACGCATGGAGCTCGTCCTCGCGCGCCTCGATCGTTGCCAGGTGCTCGTCGACGACTTCCCGCGCCGAACGCGACCCTTCGCGCACCGCCGCCGCAACCTGGAGTGCCGTTGCGCTCACGGCGCGTCGAGGATGCGCGGGACGCGGAAGCGGCCGTCCTCCGCGGCCGGTGCCATCGCCAGCACCTCGTCGCGCGGCAGGCTCGGCCGCACCTCGTCGGCGCGGAGCACGTTGACGAGCGGGAGCGGGTGCGCGGTGGGTGGCACGTCGTGCGTGTCGAGCGTGGCGATCTGCGCCGCGTGCTCGAGGATCACCTCGAGCTGCGCCGTGAAGTGCTCGATCTCCTCGTCGGTGAGCGCGAGCCGTGCAAGCGTCGCAACGTGTTCGACGTCGGCGCGCGTGAGACGGGACATGCGGCGGAGTCTAGGAGTCGCACCTACTTGGCTACGATGCCGATCGTGGCCACGTACCCGTTCCTCTCCGACGAGTGGTTCGTGGCCGTGCGTGCGATCGTCGACGCCCGCAGCGTCGAGATCCCGCCGCACGCCGAGCTCGCCATGAACCTCGTGGTGACCGAGACACCGTTCGGCGAAGACCGCCGTCTGCACATCGGGGCCCGCGACGGCAAGGCCGACTGGGGCACCGGTCACGTCGCCGACGCCGACCTCACGCTCACCACCGACTACCTCACCGCCCGCGAGATCTTCATGAGCGGCAACCCGCAGGCCGGGATGCAGGCGTTCATGGACGGCAAGGTCAAGCTCCAGGGCGACCTCACCAAGCTCATGGCCGCTCAGGTCGCGGGCACCGGCCCCGGTGCCCCCGATCTCGCCGAGGAGCTGTCGGCCGTCACGGAGTGACCGGCGCGGGCGCCTCGACGCCCGACTGGTCGAGCTCCACCGCCCACACGAGCGGCGCCAGGTCGCCGAACACCACCGGATCGAGCGTGGCGACGGGCTCGTCGATCACCGGCGAGTGGGGCCGCGGACCCGGACGGGCGACCGCGCGCCCGTACCCATTCCCTGGCCGGCACGGACCCGGCCTGCTCGTCGCGCCGTGTGCGGGACGCCACATGGAACCCTCCAACCTTCCGCCCTGCGGCGACGCGTGCTGCGTCGCTCGACGCATCAGACGACGCGGGCGCCGACGCGTCACGCCTGCGGATACTGGGGGTGGCCGAAGTGCCCCTGCTCCAGGGGGAGCCGGGAGGTGAGCTCGTCGGCGCGGCCGGCCAGCTCGGCGATCGTCCAGCGCCCCTCCTGCTCGATCGCCTCGGCCAGCGTCCAGGTCTGCACCCGCTGGACGCGGCCACCGAACACCACGAAGGTCTCGCCGGTGATCGTGCAGTCGGCGGTGCAGAGGTACGCGACCATCGGCGACACGTTCGCCGGATCCATGGCGTCGAACGTGCCGTCGTCGGGGGCGGCCATCCCTTCGCCCAGTCCCGGCGTCGACAGCGTGAGCCGGGTGCGGGCCGCAGGCGCGATCGCGTTGGCCCGCACGCCGTAGCGCACCAGCTCCTTCGCCATCACCTGGGTCAGCGTCGCGATGCCGGACTTCGCCGCGTCGTAGTTGGCCTGGCCCGGATTCGAGAAGAGCCCCGACGTCGACGTCGTGTTCACGATCGCCGCGTTGATCTCGCGACCCGACTTGGTCTGCTCGCGCCAGTAGCTCGCGGCGAAGTGGGTCGGTGCGAAGTGACCCTTGAGGTGGACGCGCACGACGCGGTCCCATTCGTCCTCGGTCATGTTCACGATGACGCGGTCGCGCAGGATGCCGGCGTTGTTCACCAGGATGTGCAGGTCGCCGAACGTGTCGACGGCCTGTTCGACGAGACGGCGCGCGCCATCCCAGTCGGCGACGTTCTCGCCGTTGACGACCGCCTCGCCACCCATGGCGCGGATGTCGTCGACGGTCTGCTGCGCGGGAGTGGCGTCGGCACCACCACCCTCCTGGTCGCCGCCGAGGTCGTTGACGACCACCTTGGCGCCCTCGTTCGCGAACAGCAGCGCGTGCTCGCGACCGAGCCCGCGTCCGGCACCGGTGACGATCGCGACCCGGCCGTCCAGTGCACCCATCGAGAACCCCCTCCGTTCAGGACGCCGGCAGGCTATCGGTCCCCAGGCGACGGGCCGGCGGCTCAGAAGAACAACGTGACCTTGGTCCCCTTGGTGACGCTGGTGTTCGCGGCCGGCGACTGCGCGCGCACCAGGCGACCGGGGAGGTAGCTCTGGGTGTCGACCTCGAACCCCTTGGCCTGGAGCTGCGCCTGGGCCGCTTCGAGAGTCATGCCCACCAGGTTGGGGACCGGCACCATCTCGGGCCCCTTGCTCACGTGCACCGCGACCTGCGACCCGCGGTTTGCACCCTGGCCGGCGGCGGGATCGGTGCCGACGACCTTCCCGATCGGGATCGTGTCGCTGAAGACGTCGTCGTGGGTGACCGAGAAGCCGGCGGCGCTGAGCGCCTGCGACGCGGCGTCGAGCGTCTGGCCCGTCACGTCGGGTACGGGCACGGGCGCGGGGCCGTCGCTCACGAGGAGCTGGAGCGTGGAGTCGCGGGGGGCGTCGGTGCCGGCCCCGGGATCGGTGCCGATGACCGCGCCCGCGGGCACGGTGTCGTCGTACTGGTGCTTCACGTTCACCGCGAAGCCCTGCGCCTCGAGCGCGGCCTGCGCGGCGTCGGGCGTCTGCCCCTGCACGTTCGCGACCGCGACCGGCGGCGGTCCCCGCGACACGATCAGCACGACCGAGCCGTCCTCGCCCACGAACGCGCCGGGTGCGGGATCCTGGCCGATCACGGTGTCCTTGGGGTCGTCGGCGGTACGGGTCACGATGCGCAACGACAGCCCGACATCCGCTGCGGCCTGGGTCGCGTTCGCCTGCGTGAGGCCGACCAGCGACGGCACCGCGACCGTGCCCCCGCCGCCCACCGCGGCGAGCGCGACGCCGCCTCCGATCAGGGCGAGCAGGATCGCGACGATCACCGCGTAGCTGATCCAGCGCACCGCGCCGGGTGCGCGTCGACGACGCGTCTTCGTCGGACGGACCGGCTCGTCGACGACCTCCGGCGGCGCGATCGGGGCGTCCTGGTCGAACAGGTTCGACGAACGCCCGATCTGCGTCGGTGGTCCGCCGTCGATCTCGCCACCGAGACCGGCGAGGGGGAGCGGCTGGGGTGGTGGGAGCGCACGCGCCGCGTCGGCCAGCGCGGCGCGCATGGTGGCGGCATCGGGATAGCGGTCGCCCGGCTCCGGTCGCCCGGCGCGCTCCACCACCGGACCGAGACGGCCGAGCGAGAGCGGCGCGACCAACGGGGTGTGCGTACGCACCGCGAGCGTGCCGATGGCGGTGTCGGCGACCACGGGCACGGTCCCGGTGACCGCCTCCACGAGCACGACCGCGAGCGAGTAGAGGTCGGCGCGGCCGTCGAGCGGCGCGCCGGTGGCCTGCTCGGGCGCGGCGTAGCGCGCGGTGCCGACAACCGTGCCCGCGGGCTCGGTCCAGCTCGCTTCGGCGAGCGCCCGCGCCAGGCCGAAGTCGGCCACGCGCACGATGCCGTGCTCGTCGAACAGCAGGTTGGCCGGCTTGATGTCACGGTGCACGACGCCACGGGCGTGCGCGTACTCCAGCGCGCTCGTGACCTGGCGGCCGACGTGCGCGGCCTGCGACGGGCTGAGGCGGGCGCCGGCGTCGAGCACGCCGCGGAGGCTGCCGCCGGTGAGCAGCTCGAGCACCATGAACGGGACGTCGTCCTCGCCCCAGTCGAAGACCGCCATCACGTTGGGGTGGTTCAGCGACGCGGCCACCTGGGCCTCGGCCCGGAACCGGCGCAGGAACCCGGCGTCCTCGGCCAGCGCGAGGTGCAGCACCTTCACACCGACCCGGCGCTTCAGTCGCACGTCGTCGGCCACGTAGACGCGACCGCTCGCGCCTGCACCGATCGGTGCGAGCAGGCGGTAGCGACCGGCGAGGACGCGGCCGGTGAGATCGGCGACGCCGGAGATCGCCATCGGGTCACGGTACCGGTCCCATCCCGACGATCCGCGGCACCGCGACGACGCGGTCGCTCACCGGAGCGGGTACCCGGGTCGCTGTCGTTCGCTCACGAGCGGGCGTTAGCCTCGAGTCGATGCCCGACGCACCGACCGCCGCACCGACCGCCGCACCGAGTGCCACCGCACCCGCGCGGCGGCGGCTGTTCCAGCACCCGGGGCGCGTCGCGATCATCGCGATCACGGTGCTGGTGGCGTTGAACCTCGGCATCGTCCTCCTCAACGAGTCGGACACGAGCCAGACCGGGCCGAAGTCGCTGCCGGTCGACATCGAGGCGGTGAGCCCGCTCCCCGGCCAGCTCACCGGCCTCGTCGACACGGTGACCGTCGACCTCGCCGATCGCTACACCGGGGTGTTGCTGATCGACGGGGTGGAGATCCCCGAGGACCAGCTCGACCGCGTGCAGGGCATCCAGACGGTGAGCTTCCGACCGGGCCCGGGTAAGGAGATCAGCCAGTTCCGGGCCGGTGACAACACGGTCACGGTGAAGTACTGGGACGGGCGGCTGCAGGACCGCCCGGCCACGGGCCTGTACTCGTACAGCTGGACGTTCCGCGCCAGCGCCTGACCGGGCTCAGCGCAGCCGAGCGGAGGCGAGCGACCGGGATCAGGCGATCTGCAGCACCGCCGCACCGCGCACCGCGTCGGTCGCGATCGCGAGCAGCGCGTCGTTGGCCGCCTCGAGCGGGAACACCTCGTACGAGACGCGGACGCCCGCGACCGCGGCGAGGTCCATGAACTCCTGCGCGTCGGCGCGCGTCATGTTGGCGACCGACCGCAGGGTTCGCTCGTGCCAGAGCAGCTCGTACGGCATCGACGGGAGGTCGCTCATGTGGATGCCGGCGAGGGCAACCGTGCCGCCGGCGCGGACGGCTTCGAGCGCGACCGGCACGAGCTCGCCCGCGGGCGCGAACACGATCGCGCGATCGCACGGTTGGGGCGGCGGGTCGGCCGCGCCACCCACCCATGCCGCGCCGAGCGCGCGCGCCAGCTCGCGGTGGTGCTCGCCGCGCGTCATGACCACGACCTCGCAGCCCCAGTGCTGCAGCACCTGGAGGGCGAGAGGGGCCGACGCCCCGAAGCCCAGCAGCGCGACGCGCTCTCCCTCCTGCACCTCGGCCCGCCGCAGCGCGCGATACCCGATGACGCCGGCGCAGAGCAGCGGCGCGGCGGCGAGGTCGTCGAGGTCGGCCGGCAGCCGGACGGCGAAGTCCTCGGGCACGACGATCATGTCGGCGTAGCCGCCGTCGACGGTCCACCCGGTGAACTCGGCCGCGATGCACAGGTTCTCCTCGCCGCGCACGCAGAACTCGCAGACGCCGTCGGTGTGGTGCAACCAGGGCACCCCGACGCGGTCGCCGACGCCGAGGAGTGCGCAGTCGGCACCCAGTGCGTCGACGTGCCCGACCACCTGGTGACCGGGCACGATCGGCAGTCGGGTCAGCTCGAGGTCACCCTCGACGACATGGAGGTCGGTGCGGCAGCACCCGCACGCGTGCACTCGCACGCGCACCTCCCCGCGGCCAGGCTGGGGGTCCGAGCGCTCGACCGCAACCAGCGGCCGCGAGGCGATCGGCGCCGCGGCGGAGAGCTGCTGCACGCGCACACGTTCAGGGTACGACGAACGTCGCCTCGCCCTTGATCGCGGCACCCCCCGAGGCCTGGCGCGTGCAGAGGAGGTCGACGTCGACCTTGCGCTCGCCGTCCTCCTCGTACTTGCGGGTGATGGTGCCCGAGCAGATCACGACGTCGCCGGGCCACACCTGCTCGCGGAACTGCACCGCGTAGCGCCGCACGTTCTTCGCGCCCAACCACTCGGTGGCGAAGCCGGCGAGGATGCCGGCCTGGAGCATCCCGACCGAGAACACGCTCGGGTAACCGGCGGACCTGGCGAACTCCTCGTCGTGGTGGATCGGGTTGAAGTCGCCCGACGCGCCCTGGTACTTGACCATGTCGGTCCGGCTGATGGGGCCGTACTCCCGCGCGTCGGGGGCGCTCCCCTCCTGCAGCTCGTCCCAGCTCGGCATCACGATCCCTCCGTCGCCGGCTTGCCCGTCTCGATCATCGTGGTGCGCGACTCCGCGACGACCTTGCCGGTCTGGTCCTTGTACTCGGTGACCATCTCGGCGAAGCGCATGGTGCCGCCACGCTTGCCTTCCTTCTCGTAGATCTTGTCGATCCACGACTCGGTGGTGATCAGGTCGCCCGCCTTCGGGGGCGGCCCGTGGAACACGAACTCCTGGCCGCCGTGGAGCAGCCGGGCGAGGTTGATGTCGAGCGCCGCGACCGGGTTGGCGAGGTCGGCGGGCGCCCAGAAGCCGGAGGCGATGAGCCAGGTCGGCTCGATGACGGCCTCGGGATCATCCAGGTAGTCCGGGTTCGACGTCATCGTCGCTCGCGCGAACTCCCGGATCTTGCCCCGCTCGATCGGGAACGTGTAGCCGGGATAGCGCTTCCCGATCACCGATTCGTCAACCATGTCTCCCCCGTGTGGTCCGTCGTCGCCGGGAGGCTAGCGGGACGGAGCGAGCGGACGCGAGCGACCGGGACGAGGCGCGGCGGGAGCGGGCTTCGCCCGGCCCGTCACTCGGACGGCGCAGGTCCGTGCTCGAGGAGCTGACGCAGCGCGTCCTCGTCGAGGATCGGGACGCCGACCTGCTCGGCCTTGGCCAGCTTCGACCCCGGGCTCGCGCCGACCACGACGTAGCTCGTCTTCTTCGACACGCTGCCGGTGACCTTGCCGCCGCGCGCCTCGAGCTCGGCCTGCGCCTCTTCGCGCGTCATCGTCGGGAGGGTGCCCGTGAGCACGAAGGTCATCCCCGCGAGCGACGGCAGGTCGGTGCGGACCGCGGCCTTCTCGGGGCCGCGGAAGTTGACTCCCGCCTCGCGCAGCCGCTCGACCAGCGCGCGGTTGCGCTCGTTGGCGAAGAACGCGACCACGCTCTCGGCGATGACGCCGCCCACGCCCGCGACGACGGCGAGCTCCTCCAAGCTCGCGGCGGCGATGGCATCAAGGCTGCCCAGCTCGCGTGCGAGCGCCTGCGCCGCACTCGGCCCGACGTGGCGGATGCCCAGGCCGACGAGCAGCTTGGCGAGCGGTCGGGAACGCGACTGGTCGATGGCGTCGACCAACAGCTGCGCGGACCGCTCGCCGATGCGCTCGAGCGGGATCAGTCGATCGACCGTCAGCGAGTACACGTCGGCGGCGTCGGTGAGGAGTCCGGCGTCGACGAACTGCGTGACCCGCTCCTCGCCCAGCCCTTCGATGTCCATCGCCGAGCGACCGGCGAAGAACACGATGCGTTGGACCCGCTGCGCGGGGCAGTCGACGTTGACGCACCGGGTGTCTGCTT
>DASUAS010000140.1:0-2284 GCA_035763625.1 Acidimicrobiia bacterium | reverse complement strand
GGCGTCGAACACCCACGGAGTCGGATCGGAACGGAGCTCGCTCGACGAGGCGGTGCTCATGGCGCGACCACCCCCGGTCGCACGACCTGACCGGGCAGGCGGCCGGTGAGCTCGCCGTCGACGACGATCGGGACGCCGTTGACCACGGTGGCGTGCACGCCGTGCCCCCAGGCCTTGAAGCGCCCGACCCCGCCGGGCAGGTCGTGCACGAACTCCTTCTTCCACGGTCCGACGGTGTCGGGGTCGAAGATCATCAGGTCGGCGGGCCGGCCGGCGGCGAGCACCCCCCGGTCGGGGAAGCCGAGCAGCGCCGCGGGCACCTGGGTGATCTGGCGGATGCCCTCCTCGAGCGTCCAGACCCGACGGTCGAGGACCCACGAGCGCAGGAAGTAGGAGCTCCAGTCCGCGCCGTCGTCGCGCGCGAGGTGCGCGCCGCCGTCGGAGGTGCCGACGATCATGCGGGCGTCGAGCTGGGCCTCGCCGACCGCGGCCGCCCACTCCGGGCTCTCGGTGCGCCAGCGGAACCGCGTGACGAGGTCCTCGTCGAGCGCGAGGTCGAGGAGGACGTCGGCTGGTGCCGCGCCCTGCTCGCGCGCCAGCTCGGCGATCGAGCGCGACTGCAGGTGCGCGTGCTCCGGCTTGGCGACCTCGTCGACGTAGACCGCGCGCCACAACGGCGGTGGGACCGTCGTGCCGAGTGCGGGATCGCGGTTGTAGTGCTCGACCGCTTCGCGCAGCTCGGCGCGCGTCGCCGGATCGCGCAGCGCGGCGACCCGCTCCGTGTGCGGGAGCTGCAGCATCCGGTTCCAGCTCGGGACCGCGAGGTAGTGGAAGTTCGACTCGTCGATCACGATCGGACGGTCGAAGGGCCGGGCGATGAGCATCGAGTAGACGGGCGCGCCCGCCGCGGTGGCGCGGTCGAGGAACGACTGCGCGGCTTCCCAGGTGGCGGTGGGGGCGTCGGTCTTGTTGCGGCCGCCGAGACCCTGGATCACGACGGGCAGACCGCTCACGGTGCCCAGCCGGATCAGGTAGTCCTCGTCGTCGGCGTCGATGCCGCCGATGGCGCTGGCGGGGAGGAAGGCGATCGAACCGCCGCCGGCTTCACCCGCGGCCGCCGCGAGCTCGGCGAACTCGTCGCGGCTGGCGACGCGCGAGGGCACCGGCCGGTCGTCGAGGTCGAGGTGAGTCGGCGCAGCCGACGACGACACGCCGGCGGCGCCGGCGGCCATCGCGTCGACGACCATCGCCCGCATGGCCGCCACCTCGTCGTCGGTGGCTACCCGGTCCGATGCCGCCGCGCCCATCACCCAACGGCGCAGGTTGGAGTGGCCGACGTAGCACGCGAAGTTGACACCGAGGCGGCCCGCGCGCGAGCCGAGGAAGTCGGCGAACGTCACGCACTCGTCCCAGGTGATCGCGCTCAGCGCGATGGGGTCCATGTTCTCGACCCGGGCGAAGATCCCGGTGAGGAAGTCGCGGTCCTCCGGCTTGCACGGAGCCACCGAGAACCCGCAGTTGCCGGCGACCACGGTCGTGACCCCGTGGAAGCACGACATCGTCGCGTACGGGTCGAAGGTGATCTGCGGGTCGTAGTGGGTGTGCGCGTCGACGATGCCGGGCGCAACGATGCGGCCGTCGGCGTCGAGCTCTTCGCGCGCGTCGTCGCCGTCGAGCCGGGCGAGTGCGGTGACACGCCCGTCGCGCACGCCCACGTCGACGCGGCGGCGGGGCAGGCCGGTGCCGTCGACGACGTAGCCCCCGCGGACGATGAGGTCGTAGGTGCTCACAGGTTCTTGCTCACGAGGTCGCCTCCGCGTTCGTGTCCGTGTCCGAGTACGCGGCGCGGCCCTGGCGCACCACGAGGAACGACAGCCCGTCGGGACCGGCGGTGAACGAGTACGGCTGGTCGGCCTCCACCACCGCGAGGTCGAAGCGCGCCATCGGCTCGTCGTCGAACGTGCAGCTGCCCTCGAGCACCATGAACACCTCGCTGTGGTCGTGCGAGTGCACCGGCGCCGCGAAGCCGGGCGGCATCCGCACGACCTGCGTGTAGAAGCCGCCCTCGCCCTGGGCGAGGAACCGGCGCGCCGCCCCCTCGCGGCCGGCGGCGGCGGCCGCCTCCGGGTCGGTGCCCGGCGCAGTGGGCACGTGCCATTCGGCGGCTTCGAAGTGGTGGATGCTCATCGCGAGCTCCTCCCGGCGAGGGCCTCCCGGACGCGGGGGAGCACCTCGTCGCCGAGACCCGCGATCTGCTCCCGCGCTCGCTCCGGCGTCACCCCGG
>DASUAS010000139.1:0-6649 GCA_035763625.1 Acidimicrobiia bacterium | reverse complement strand
CGTGCTGCTGGCGGCCGATGCCGGAGTCGGACAGGAGCTCCTGGATGTCGAGGAGGCGGCACGGCGCGCCGTTGATCTGGTACTCGGAGTCGCCGGCGCGGAAGAGCGTGCGGGTGATCGTCACCTCGCTGAACTCGATCGGCAGCAACCCGGCGGTGTTGTCGATGCACAGCGACACCTCGGCCCGGCCCAGCGCGGGACGATCGGGGGTGCCGGCGAAGATGACGTCGTCCATCTTGCCGCCGCGCAGCGTGCGCGGGCCCTGGGCCCCGAGCACCCACGCAACCGCGTCGACGAGGTTCGACTTCCCCGAACCGTTGGGCCCGACCACCACCGTCACACCCGGCTCGAACTCCAGGACCGTCTTGTCGGCGAACGACTTGAAGCCTCGGAGCGTCAGCGATTTGAGGAACACGTGGGCGGCTCCGGCGAGGTGCGGCGACGGGCGTCAGATCGGGCGGCGGTGGTCTCCGCGGGATCGTAGCGACCGCTCCCCGGCGCGCCGCGGCATCGAGCGTCGGGGCATCCGATGGGCCTGCACCCGCGCCGGCGCTCGGGGTATCGTGCGCATGCACGCGAGCGTCCAGGAGGGCAGGTGTCGCACGCGGCTCTCCCATCTCGTCCATCTCGTCGATCCTTCACCGGGAACGCAGCACCACTTCTTCCCTTCGAGACGGTTGCCGACGCATTTCGGGCAGCAGCGGCCGAACACCCCGATCGGCTGGCGGCTCGCGACCGCGGCCGTTCGTTCACCTACGGCGAGCTCGACCGCGAGACCAATCGCATCGCCCACGGGCTCCTCGCCCTCGGCGACGACGCACCCGTGGTCGTGGTCGCGCCGCTGCGCGTGGGATCGCTGGCGCTCATCGTCGGCGCGCTCAAGGCCGGGCGCCTGGTCGCGCCGCTCGATCCGCGGTGGCCGGTCGAGCAGTGGCTCGAGGTCAGGCGGCGGACCCACGGTCACCTGGTCGTGCCGGACGAAGCGACACGGGCGCAGGTGCTCGAACGAGCCGCCACCGAGGTGATCGTCGCCGGCGAACTGGCCCGCGACGACGACTCCGACCCCCATCCGCTCGTCGATCCCGCGGGGCCCGCGTTCCTCTTCTTCACGTCCGGCAGCACCGGCTCGCCCAAGGGCACGGTGGTGGGCCACGCGATGCCGTTCGCCACGATGCGGCTCTTCGACGTGTACCCCGATGATCAGAAGGCCGTGATCGCGCCGCTGAGCTTCATCACCGGCTGCCTCGGCGGTGTCGGCGCGCTGCTCCTGGGTGCGACCGCGCACCTGTTCGACCCGACCACCGAGGACGTGTCCGAGCTCCCCGCCTGGGTGCAGGAGCGCCGGATCACGATCATGTCGCTGAGCGTGACGATGATCGACACGATCACGAAGGCGTGCATCGACGACGGGCGGACGCTCGACTCGGTGCGCTACCTCGGGCACGGCGGCGAGGCCGGGAGCGCGCAGCACTTCCTCGAAGCCCGCCGCGCGTTCCCCAACGCCGCCTTCCGGTACGGGTACGGCATGACCGAGACCGGTCCTGTGTGCAGTCACGTCGTCGACACCGACGCCTTGGATCACGACGCTCCGGTGCCGGCCGGCCGCCCGTGGCCGTGGTTCGAGGTCGCCATCGTCGACGAGGCCGGCCGGCCGGTGCCCGACGGCGAGCCGGGTGAGATCTGGGCCACCGGCCACGGCGTCGCCCTCGCCTACTACGACGAGCCCGCGCTCACCGCCGAACGGTTCGTCACCCACCCGGACGGCCGCCGCACCGTGCGCACCGGCGACCGCGGTCGCTTCCGCTCCGACGGCATGCTCGAGCACCTCGGACGCATGGACCGCCGGGTGAAGGTCCACGGGCAACTCGTCGACCTCGTCCAGGTGGAACACGAGGTCGAGCAGCTGCACGGCGTGCACGACGCGGTCGTGTCGGACGTCCCCACCGAGGACGGCGGCCATCGCATCGTCGCGCACGTGGTCGTCGACACCTCACCGCCGGTCACCGTGGGCGAGCTGCGCCGGAGCCTCGCCGACCGCCTGCCGCCGTACGCGATCCCCCGAGCGTTCTTCCGCATCGACGAGGTGCCCCAGACGATCACGGGAAAAGCCGACCGGGTCCGCCTGCGGGAGACGTCGGTTGCCGCACTCCCGCTCGAGACGGAGTACGTGGCGCCGCGCGACGAACGTGAGCGTGTGGTCGCGCACCTGTTCGAAGAGGTGCTGGCGGTCGAACCCGTCGGTGTGCACGACGACTTCTTCGAGCTCGGCGGTGACTCCCTCTCGGCCGTCGAGCTCCTCGCCGGCCTCTCCGAAGCGCTCGACCTCGAGCTCTCGGCGAGTGAGCTGCTCGGACACGCCACCGTCGAGGCCGTCGCGGCCCGGCTCGACGACGACCGCCACCGGCGCGGCTCGATCGTCACCCGCGTCAACGACGCGACCGGCCCCGCGATCTTCTGCGTCCCGGGCGCGGCCGACACGCCACTGCAGTACCGACAGCTCGGCCGGCGACTCGACGACGTCGCGGTGTGGGCGTTCTCGTACCGCGGCATCGACCACCGCGCGCTCCCCGACCAGACCGTGCGTGCCATCGCGCGGCGAAACGTGCGCGCGATGCGCGCCGTCGACCCGGTCGGGCCGTACCGCCTGCTCGGGTACTCGTTCGGCGGGACAGTTGCCCAGGAGATGGCTCACCAGTTGCGCGCCGCGGGAATCGACGTCGAGCTCCTCGTCCTGCTCGAACCGTCGTTGGGCCAGGGGTCCGCGGCGACTGATGCGTCGACCGACGAGGGATCGTTCGTCACCCGGGTGCACCGCAACTCGATGGTCGCGCACCCCGGCACGAGTGCGTCGTCGCGCCTGGCGCGTGTCGGCTACTTCGCGCGTTCGGGCGTCCGGTTCGCGCTCCGGCCCTTCTGGGTGGCGAGCGCCGGGATCGTGCCGCGTGACGGGCTCGCGCAGCACGAGGTGTTCCTCTTCTTCCACGGTCGCGTCTCGCGCGCGCACCGCCCCCAGCTCTATGACGGGCGCACAGTCGTCGTCGCGTCTCCCGGCTACCTCGCGTACGCGCGCCCGGCGCTCGATCGACTGCTGCCACCCGAGTCAGCGGGTGGGTGTCGTCGCGACCTGGTCGTCACCGGCGAGCACCTCGACCTCCTGCGCGAGCCGAACGTGGCCGAGGTGGCGCGGGCGCTCGACGTGCTGCTGGTACCGGATCAGACCTGACAGGCCGAGCAGTAGAAGGTCGAGCGGCCCGAGACGCGTTCGCGCACGATCGGGTGGCGGCAGCGCGGGCACGACAGGCCTTCGCGCGCGTACACGTTGTGGAACTGCTGGTACTCGCCCGGGCGGCCGAAGAGGTCGACGTACTGCTCGTCGGCGAGCGACGATCCCCGGTGCTTCACCGCCTCCTGGAGCGTCTCCATCATCGACCGGTAGAGACGACGCACCTCCTCCGAGGTGAGCGAGTCGCTCATGCGGTCCCAGCGCAGCCCGGCGCCCCACAGGATCTCGTCGCTGTAGATGTTGCCGATGCCGGCGATGAACTTCTGGTCCATCAGCAACGGCTTCAACTTGGTGTGCCGCGCCGCCAGCATCTGCCCGAAGTACTCCCACGACATCGCCGTCTCGAGGGGGTCGATGCCGAGGTGCGCGAGCTCGGTGACCTCCTTCTCCACGTTGTCGGCCTCGGTGACGAACATCTCGCCGAACGTGCGCGGATCGACGAAGCGCAGTTGCCCGCCCTGCGTGAACGTGATGACGACGTGGGTGTGCTTGGCCATCGCGTCGCGCGAGCTCTTGGCCCGGATCAGCTGACCCGACATGCCGAGGTGGATCACCAGCACGTCGTCGCCGTCGAGGCGCAGCAGCAGGTACTTGCCCCGCCGTTCGACGCCGGTGATCTTGTGGTCGACCAGACGCGCGACGAACTGCTTGCGATTGTGGTGGCGGCGCACCGAGCGCATCGCGTCGACCTCGACCGCCTTGATCTTCTTGCCGACGACTTCGCGGTCGAGGTCGCGCCGGACGACCTCCACCTCCGGCAACTCAGGCATCTCCCACCCCGATGCGATCAGCGCGGTCGGACGAGGCGCCGTTCGCCTCGCGCTGCAACCGCTCCCACGCGATCCGTGCCGCCGCCTGCTCGGCCGCCTTCTTCGAGCGCCCCTCGCCGGCTCCGTACTCCTCTTCGCGGAGGAACACCACCGCGAAGAAGCGCTTGGAGTGGTCGGGTCCCTCGTGGCGAACCTGGTAGCGGGGCAACTGGTCGCACCGTCGGGCTGCGAGCTCCTGCAGCCGCGTCTTGTAGTCCTGGCCGCCGGGACCGGTGGCCTGCTCGCGGATCCTGCGCTCGAGCAGGGCGAGGACGAGTCGGGTGGCGGGCTCGAGCCCGCCGTCGAGGTACACCGCGGCGATGACGGCTTCCATGGCGTCGGCGAGGATCGACGGCTTCGCGCGTCCACCCGACGCGTCCTCACCCTTGCCGAGTCGCAGCGAGGCCCCGAGATCGAGCTCCTGCGCCACCTCGGACAGCGTCTCCGCACTGACGACCGATGCCCGCAACTTGGCCAGCTCACCCTCCGGGAGCCGCGGGTACTCCTGGAACACGAAGCGCGTGACGACGAGGCCGAGCACCGAGTCGCCGAGGAATTCCAGGCGCTCGTTCGACTCCTCGACGCCGTGCTCGGCGCAGTACGAGCGGTGGGTGAGCGCGCGGTCGAGGAGGTCGTGGTCGACGAACGTCCAACCCAACGCGAGCTGGAGTCGTGCATCGAGTGCCGGGTCGACGGCACCGCCCCCGCGCGCCGGCATCAACCCGTCATGTCCCCGTACTCAACCGGTGGACGACGTAGTCGACCGCGTCGCGCACGGTCTTCAGGTCGCCGAGGTCCTCGTCGTCGATGCTGAAGCCGACGGTGCGCTCGCCGAGCTCCTCCTCCAGCGCCTCGACCAGCTCGATGAGCGCGAGCGAGTCGGCGTCGAGATCAGCGGCGAAGTCGGAGTCCATCGTGATGCGGTCCTCGTCGATCTCGAGGATCTCCGCCAGACGCTCCCGGATGATCCGGAACACGTCGTCAGGTCCGATCGGACTGCGTTCCACGTGGGTCTCAGCCGGCATCGGCGATGACTCCCTTCATGCGATCGACGACGTGGGCTTCCACGCATTCCTTGGCACGGCGGATGGAGTTGCGCATCGCGCGCGCGTTCGACGACCCGTGGGCGATGACGCAGATCCCGTCGACGCCGAGCAGCACGCAACCGCCCTCGGAGTCGGGGTTGAGCGTGTCGGCCTGCTCGAGCAGCGCGGGCATCACGATCTCCGCCGCCTGCCGGAGCTCGGGGGTGGACATGAGCGTGTCGAACACGAGCCGGGCGGTGCCCCGGATCGCACCCTCGACGGTCTTGAGCGCGACGTTGCCGGTGAAGCCGTCGGTGACGATCACGTCGACGGTGTCCTGCATGAAGTCGCGGCCCTCGACGTTGCCGATGAAGCCGGGCAACGACGTGAGCATCGGAGAGACGGCCTTGCGGAGGTCGTCGCCCTTGCCCGGCTCCTCGCCGTTCGAGAGGAGACCGACGCGTGGCTCGTCGATGCCCAGGTGGATGCGCGCGTACTCGCGGCCCATCACCGCGAACTGCCGCAACCACTCCGCGGTGCAGTCGACCGCCGCACCCCCGTCGACCAGGATCTGCGGCACGCGTCCCGGCACCGGGATCGGCACCGCGATCGCGGGACGGGCGACGCCCTTGATGCGCCCCATGCGCAGGAGGGCGGCGGCCATCGCGGCACCCGTGTTCCCGGCGCTCGTCATCGCGTCGGCCTTGCCGTCGCGCACGAGCTGCGCGCTCACCACGATCGACGAGTCCTTGCGCGTGCGCACGGCCGCGGGCGGGTCGTGCATCGCGATCACCTCGGTGGCCGCCACCACCTCGATGTCTCCCGCACCCGCGGGGAGCAACGACGCGATCGTGTCTTCCACGCCGACGAGGAGGACGCGGACGCCGAGCTCCTCCACGGCTGCCACCGCGCCCGCGACGATCTCCCCGGGGGCGAGGTCGCCCCCCATCGCGTCGACGGCAACGGTGATCGGCACCGGCGCGCTACTCGACGTCGATGACCTGGCGGCCGCCGTACCACCCGCAGTTGCCGCAGACGATGTGCGGCTGCTTCACCGCGCCGCAGTTGGGGCACGTCGAGCGGGCGGGCGCGGCCAGCTTCCAGCTGGAGGCGCGTCGTTGACGCGTCTTCGCCCGGGGGGTCTTGCGCTTCGGGACTGCCATCGGGTTGCTCCTGCTTGCTTCGAGAACTGCTGGTCGAGGGTGCGTGTGGGGAGACGGGCGTTCAGACGGGGCGTTCAGATGTCGAGCTCGGCGAGCGCCGCCCAGCGCGGGTCGATCGGGCGTTCCTCGGCGCCGACCAGGATGCCGGAGTCGACGAAGGGCGAGGGCGCGGGCTCGCAGTCGTCGCGCTCGCACGCGGGGGCGAGGGGGAGCTCGAGCACCAGCGCGTCACGCACGAGCTGTTCGAGGTCGAGCTCGTGGCCCTCGAGGGGGTAGGTGTCGCCGGTGTCGAGGGGGTGGGGTTCGTGGAGCTCGGCGACGCCGACGGTGAGGTCGGCGGCCACCTCGCGGAGGCAGGTGCTGCACTCC
>DASUAS010000138.1:0-2239 GCA_035763625.1 Acidimicrobiia bacterium | reverse complement strand
CCCGCCGCCAGTGATGGGACCGCTTGGGGTCCACCGTTGTCGGTCTCGCTGACGTTGCAGTTGCCGTCGTCTGGTCAGCGAGCCGGAGGCGGCGATGGCGTTCAGGGAGGTCCGAGTGTTCGAGGTTCGAGAGGTGCTGCGTCTGTGGCTCGCCGGCGAGGGCGTCCGGGCGACGGAACGTCGGGTCGGTTTCGACCGCAAGACGATCCGGCGTTACGTGGATGCGGCGGTCGGTCTTGGTCTGGTCCGCGATGGCGGCGACGAGCAGCTGAGCGACGTGTTCATCGGTTCGGTGGTCGAGGTGGTGCGCCCACATCGTGTTGATGGTCATGGTGAGGCGTGGCGAGTGCTGCAGGCGCATCACGAGGTGATCGCCGGGTGGGTGGCGGCGGATCTCACCGCGGTGAAGATGTTCGAGTTGCTCGAGCGGCGCGGCGTGAGCGTGCCGTGTCGGACGGTGCAGCGTTACGTGGCCGAGGTGTGTGGCCGGACGCGTGGCCGGGGTCCGACGGTGCGGGTCGCGGACGGCGAGCCGGGCGACGAGTGCCAGATCGACTTCGGTCGGATGGGTCTGCTGTTCGACCCGGCGGCGGAGCGCAATCGGGTGCTGCACGCGTTGATCTTCACCGCGTGCTTCTCCCGGCATTGCTTCGTGTGGCTCACGTTCCGTCAGACCACCGAGACGGTGATCGCCGGGTGCGAAGCCGCGTGGAGGTTCTTCGGTGGTGTGTTCACGACGTTGGTCCCGGACAACATGTCCGCGATCGTCGACGGCGCTGATGCGCTTGAGCCGCGGTTGAATCAGGCGTTCGTCGAGTACGCGCAGGCTCGCGGTTTCGTGATCGATCCGGCCCGGGTCCGATCGCCGCAGGACAAGCCCCGCGTCGAACGCCAAGTGCAGTTCGTGCGCGGCTCGTTCTTCGCCGGTGAGACCTTCATCGACCTTGCTGACGCGCAACGCCGGGCCGAGAGCTGGTGTCGTGAACGGGCCGGCATGCGGGTGCATGGCACAACCCAGCAGCGACCGGCCGAGGTGTTCGCCGTCGAGGAGCAGCCGCGCCTGGGACGCGCACCGACCGACGTCTACGACGTGCCCGTCTACGCGTCGGCGAAGGTGCATCGCGATCATCACATCGAGGTGGCTCGGTCGCTCTACTCGGTCCCCGGGTCGCTCATCGGCGCCCGGGTCGAGGTGCGCGCCGACCAGGCACTGGTGCGGATCTTCCACCGGGGCCAGCTCATCAAGGTCCATCCCCGCCAAGAACCAGGCCATCGCTCGACGGACCCCGACGACCTGCCGACGCACAAGACCGTGTACGCGATGCGTGACCTCGACCGGCTCCGCGCGATGGCCGCCGAACACGGTCCCAACGTCGGCGCGTACGCGTCCGCGCTGCTGGACATCCCGTTGCCATGGACGAAGATGCGTCAGGTCTACGCGCTCCTTGGGCTCGTGAAGAAGTGGGGTCCGGCCCGTGTCGATGCCGCGTGCGCGTCGGCGCTCGAGCACGAGACGGTGAACGTCGGGTTGATCGGCCGGATGCTCGAACGCGCCACCGAACAGGCCGCGCCTGCTCCGCCACCTGCGGGCACGGTGATCGCCGGACGATTCGCTCGCGACGCCGGCCACTTCGCCGTTCGTGCCCAAGGCGGTGCGCGGTGAACGCGCCGACGGTGACCCCGGAGCTGCGCGCATTGTTGCGCCGAGTGAAGCTCGGTCGCTGCCTCGACACGCTTCCCGAACGACTCGCGCTCGCGACCACCGGCGGGCTCGGTCACGCCGAGTTCCTCGAGCTCGTTCTCGCCGATGAAGTCACCCGACGCGAGACCACCAGCGCGGACCGTCGCGCTCGCGTCGCCGGCCTCGACCCGAACATGACCCTCGACCGTTGGGACGACACCGCCAAGATCACCTACGACCACGCCATCTGGGCCGAGTTGTGCTCGCTGCGCTTCGTCGAGTCCGGCCACAACGCGGTGATCATGGGACCGGTCGGCGTCGGCAAGACTTTCCTCGCGACCGCGCTCGGACACGCCGCCATCCGCCGCCGCTACCGCGTCCACTTCGAACGCTGCGACCGTCTCCTCAAACGACTCCGCGCGTCGCGCCTCGACAACAGCCACGAGACGGAGATGCGCAAACTGCTGCGCGTCGACCTGCTCATCATCGACGACTTCGCCCTCCAACCTCTTGACGCGCTCGACACCGCCGATGTCTACGAGCTCATCGTCGAACGCC
>DASUAS010000137.1:0-2689 GCA_035763625.1 Acidimicrobiia bacterium | reverse complement strand
CGATCCGTCGGTGCTGGGCACCGCGATCGAGGAGATCCTGCGCTTCACGTCGCCGGTGGCGTGCTTCGCCCGCACCAGCACCGCCGACGTCGAGCTCGGCGGGCAGCAGATCGCCGAAGGTGACCGGGTGAGCATGTGGTTCCCGGCCGCCAACCGCGACCCGCGCGTCTTCGACCGGCCCGACGAGCTCGACATCACCCGCGAGCACAACCCGCAGGTCTCCTTCGGCGGCGGCGGCGCGCACTTCTGCCTCGGGGCGCACCTGGCCCGCAACGAGATCCGAGCCATGTTCACCGAGCTCGCCGTCCGCTTCCCCGACTACGAGATCCTCGGACCGCCCTCGTACATCGTCGCCGCGCCGGAGCAGACCATCGCGGTGTCCATGCGTGACCTCCCCGTGCGCCTCGCGCGCTAGACACAGGCCCATGACCGAGCTCTCCACCGACCCGCGCCTCGTCGCGCTGCTCGAGGCCACCACCCGCATCACCGCACCCGGGATGCCGTTCGAGATCGTCGAGGAAGACGTCGTGGGCGAGCGCCTCCCGGTGTTCGCGAACCGCGCGCGCTCGATGCGCGAGATCCTCCTCGGCGCCGATCGCTTCGGCGACCGCGACTGCTACGTGTTCGGCGACGGCTCCCGGCTCCCCTTCGACCAGCTCGTACCGCAGGTGGCATCGCTCGCGTGCGCGCTGCGCGACACGCATGGCATCGGCCCCGGTGACCGGGTGGCGGTGTGCGCGGCGAACTGCCGCGAGTGGTTGATGACGTTCTGGGCGGTCGCGGCGCTCGACGCGGTGCTCGTCGCCATGAACGGGTGGTGGACCGGTGCGGAGATGCGCACCGCGCTGGAGCTCACCGATCCGAAGCTGCTGGTGATGGACGAGAAGCGCCGCGCCCGCCTTGACGGCGACCCCGGCGTGCCCCTCCTCGTCACCGAGCGCGACTTCGCCGGGCTGTTCGACGACGCGTCCGCGGTGCTCCCCGATCCGCCCATCGCCGAGGACGACCCGTTCATCCTCATCTTCACCAGCGGGACCACCGGACGGCCCAAGGCCGCGGTGCTCTCGAACCGGTCGGTGATCGCGTACCTCATGGAGCAGACGTTCATCGCCGCGCGGGGCATGGCCATGGCCGACGGAAACCGCTCTGCCGCGGCACCACCGCCGTCGGGATCCGCCGACGAGCGCCCGCCGGTGGTGCGGCTCGCGCCGTACCCGCTCTTCCACGTGTCGGGGATGTCGATGGCGGTGTCGACGGTCATGTCGGGCGCCCCGACGGTCTGGCCCCTCGGCCGCTTCGACCCCGCGAACGTGCTCCAGCTCACCCGCGACGAGGGCATCTCGGTGTGGGGCGGCGGCACCACCCACGTCGTGCGGCTGCTCCAGCACCCCGACATCGAGACCCTCGACCCCGCGCAGATCAGCAGCGTCGGCATCGGGGGCTCGGCGACGCCGCCCGACGTGATCCGCCAGATCGAGGAGCGGTTCCCGCACCTGGAGAGCTCGGTGTCGACGGGCTACGGCTCCACCGAGACCGGGCTCATCAGCTGGGCGCCGGGCTGGATGCTGAAGGCCGCGCCCGACTGCGTGGGCCCGCTCATGCCCACTTCGCAGGCCCGCATCACCGACGACGACGGCACCGAGCTGCCGCCGGGCGCCGAGGGCAACATCGAGGCCCGCAGCTGGATGGCGATGCTCGGCTACTGGCACAACGACGCCGCCAACGCCGAGACCGTCCGCCCCGGTCGGTGGATCCGCACCGGCGACTTCGGTCGGCTGGAGGACGGCATCCTCTTCATCGCCTCGCGCAAGCGCGACCTCATCATCCGCGGCGGCGAGAACATCTATCCGTTCGAGATCGAGCACCGCCTCGACGAGCACGACGAGGTGCTCGAGGCCGCGGCCTACGGAGTCGACGATCCGATCCACGGTCAGCTGGTCAAGGTGGTCGTGGTCGTCGCGCCCGGCAGCGCCCTCACCGAGGACGACGTGCGCGAGTTCTGCGCGCAGACGCTGGCCTCGTACAAGGTTCCCGAGCAGGTCGAGATCAGCACCGAGCCGCTCCCCCGCACCGCCAACGGCAAGGTCATGAAGCAGGTGCTCGCCGGAATCGCGGAGAACACGTTCATCGAGGAGTGAACCGGGCACAATGACGGCGTGATCGTCACCTGCCCCGACTGCGGCAAGAAGAACCGGGTCCCCGCCGCGGCGAGCGGTCGTCCGCGCTGTGCGCAGTGCCATCACGACCTCCCGTGGCTCGCCGAGGCCGGCGACGCCGACTTCGCCGAGATCGTGGAGGCATCGCCCGTGCCGGTCGTCGTCGATCTCTGGGCCCCGTGGTGCGGACCGTGTCGCATGATCTCCCCGGCACTCGAAGACGTCGCCACCCGAATGCGAGGACGCATGAAGCTCGTGAAGGTGAACGTCGACGACAACCCCCGCAGCGCGGCCCGCTTCGGCGTGCAGGGCATCCCCACCCTGCTCGTCTTCCGCGACGGCGAGCTCGTCGACACCAGCGTGGGCGCTCGCGGCGCGTCCGAGCTCCAGGCCTGGATCGAACCGCTCGTCGCGGGCCCCGCCTGATCCTCACGGCCGTCCTGAAGAACGCCATGGACTGGACCTTCGTCGAGTGGCGTCACAAGCCGATCACGTTCGTCGGCCGGGGCAACGTGGGCGGAGCCCGCGCCACC
>DASUAS010000136.1:0-10997 GCA_035763625.1 Acidimicrobiia bacterium | reverse complement strand
GGCGTCGTACCACGAGCCGGGCTGCACGCGGACGCGGGTCGCAGCCGAGCCGATCCCGGCGACGTTGGCGCGCGCGACCAGGAGTGCATCGTCACTGGCGTCGGTGGCCCACACCTCGGCGTCGGGGAGCTCACGCGCGAGCGCCAGCGCGATCGCACCGCAACCCGTGCCCAGGTCGGCGACCGCGTAGGAGGTGTCGGCGGCGAGCCACGCGTCGTGCTTCCCGCGCCGGGCGCCGAGGCGCACCGCCTCCTCGATCGCGGTCTGCGCCACCACCTCGGTCTCCGGACGTGGGACCAGGACGCGTCGGTCGACGAGCAGGTCGACGCCGAGGAAGTCCCACCGCCCGAGCACGTACTGCAGCGGCTCGCCGCCGACACGTCGCGCGAGCATGTCGTCGAGCTGCTGCACCGCAGGGGCGGTGGCGAGCTCTCCTTCGTTGACGACGAGCTCGGCGCCGTCGTAGCCCGAGACGCGCTCCACCATCCAGCGCGCTTCCTGGTCGGGTCGGAGTGCGGGCGCGTCGCGCAGTCGCTTCTCGGCGCGCACGCGCAGGTCGGCCCAGGTGGTCACGCCCGCATGCTCACTGACCGTCGTCGCCGAGCTGACGCTGACGTTCGTCGGCCATGAGCGCGTCGGTGAGGTCGTCGAGCTGACCCGCGAGCACCTGGTCGAGAGCATGCAGCGTGAGCCCGATGCGGTGGTCGGTGACGCGGTTCTCCTTGTAGTTGTACGTGCGGATCTTGTCGGAGCGGCCGCCGCTCTTCACCTGACCGCGCCGGGCCGACGACAGCTCCGCCTCCTGGCGCTCACGCTCGATCTCGTAGAGACGGCTGCGCAGGATGCGCATCGCCTTGTCCTTGTTCTGCAACTGGCTCTTCTCGTCCTGGCACGTGACGACGAGGCCCGACGGCTTGTGGGTGATGCGCACCGCGGAGTCGGTGGTGTTCACCGATTGACCACCGGGTCCGCTCGACCGGTACACGTCGATGTCGAGGTCGTTGGGATCGATCTTCACGTCGATCTCCTCCGCCTCCGGCAGCACCGTCACCGTCGCCGCGCTGGTGTGCACCCGGCCCTGGCTCTCGGTCGCCGGCACCCGCTGGACGCGGTGCGGGCCCGCTTCGTGCTTCAGCCGCGACCAGGCGTCGTCACCCTTCACCACGAACGTGACCTCGCGCATGCCGCCCATGTCCGACGGCTGGCTGTCGAGCGTCTCGACCTTCCAACGGTGGAGGTCGGCGTAGCGCTGGTACATCTCGTAGAGGTCGGCGGCCCAGAGGTTGCCCTCCTCGCCGCCCTCACCACCGCGGATCTCGACGATCACGTTCTTGCCGTCGTCGGGATCCCGCGGGACGAGCAGCTCACGGAGCCGGGCGTCGAGGGTGTCGAGGGTGGCTTGCTTCGTTGTGATCTCGGTCTCGAGGTACTCGCGCATCTCCGCATCGGACTCACCCGACAGCATCTCGCGTGCCTCGGCGAGCTCGGCCCCGACGGCGCGGTGCTCGCGGAAGGCGTCGACCACGGGCCGCAGCTCGGACAGACGCTTCCCCGCCACTGCCGCCGCCTGCTGGTCGCCGGCCGCGTAGAGCTCGGGAAGCTGGGTCTCCAGCTTCTCCATCTCGGTCTCGAGCTCCGCGAGTCGGTCGAACATCCGATTCAGGGTACCGGGCTCGTCCGTCCCGACCGGTGGCGTTCGATCAGGTGACGACGCCGGCGATCGGAGAGAACCCGTGACCGATGATCGGTTCGGTGTCGACGCCGAGCCACCCCTGGAGCGCGGTCGCGTAGAGCGCGCGGAAGTCGGTGGTGGCGACGGGGTTGCCGTGGTCGTCCAGCGTCGTGAGCGACGGCGGTGCGCCGTAGCGACCTCCTTGCACGCCGGCGCCCACGAGGAAGTGGGCGGCAGCGGTGCCGTGGTCGGTACCGCTGCCGTTCTCGGCCGGACGGCGACCGAACTCCGACACCGTCATCACGAGCGCGCGCTCGGCCTTGCCTGCGCCCTCGATCGTCGCGAAGAAGGCATCGAGGCCCGCGTCGAGGTCGCGCATGAGCAACGGGTGGCGCGTCGCTTCGCCCTGGTGGGTGTCGTAGTCGCCGAGGCCGTTCACGTAGATCACGCGCGGCGCGTGGTCCGAGACGACGAGCTGCGCGGCGAGGTCGAGTGCGTCAGCCGCGCTCTGCTGGGCGCCGTAACCGGCATCACCGCTCGGCGCCGACACCTTCGCCGGGGTCAGGACACCGGCGAGCTCGCGCTGCGCGCGCACCGTCGCGCCGATCTCCTCCCGGATCTGCCCCATCACGTCGGTGTTGTCGACGGGTGCGGGCGCGAAGCGCGACCACGCGTGCACGAGATCGGTCGGATCGTCGATCCACGACGGCAGCTGCGGTGCCAAGCCGGTCGCGTCGGCGATGGTCGTCGCGAGCGAACGGGTGCCGAGCAGCGCGGGTGAAGGGACCGGCCCGATGCCGACCGCGGCGAGCGGATCTCCGTCGCCGACGGTCGCGTCGAGGTAGCGCCCGAGCCATCCGGTGGTCCCGCTCTCCCCCGGCGCGCCCGACCACCAGTACGCCAGGGACGCGAAGTGCGACAGGTCGGGGCTCGGGTAGCCGACGCCCTCGACGACGGCGACGTGCCCGTCGTGGTAGCGCGACGCGAGCTTCACCAGCTCGGGGTGCAGGCCGACGGCATCGTCGAGCGCGATCGCGTCGGTGACGCCGAGCGTCGGACGGAGCGAGTGGTACGCGGGGTCGGCCATCGGCACCACCGTGTTGAGCCCGTCGTTGCCACCGGCGAGCTCGACCACGACGAGCGTGCGGTCGTCGCGACCGGCGAGCCGCGGGACGCTCGTGGTCGACGGCGCCGACGCCGGGTTCGACGATGACCCGCCGTCGCGCCACACCGACACGCCGTACCCGGCGGCGACCGCGGCGGTCCCCGCCACGCCCAGCCCGGTGATGAACCGACGGCGCGAGATGCCGGCCTCGGGGTGCTCGATCCTCATGTCAGCGTGTACTCCGGAGAAGCAGCCGCGAGCACGAAGCGGCGGCCGGGGTCGCGCTCGCCGTGCAGGACGGCGCGGGTCTCGTCGCTCACGTCGAAGACGCCGAGGCGGGCGGTCAGCTCGTCGATCGAGTCGGTGCGCGGGGGCCCGTCGACCGCCTGCATCAGGTCGAAGGTGTGCACGAGGTTGCTGGGTCCGAGGAGGCGCGCACCCTTCGGGAACCCGGCGACGTTCGGCGGGAGGAACGGGAGGTAGCTCATCGCCCGCAACGCGCGCGCCGGCGCGATCACCTGGTTCGGCCTCCGCGTCGTCGCGCGCGCTTTCGGAGCATTCGTGGTCGCCGGCGCACCGACCGCCTGCACGATCCCGACCAACTTCTCGACCGGCGAGCGGAACTTGCTGCGCACTGCGGCGTCGGATGTGAACACGTCGTGACCCGCGATCGCCTCGACCAGCGGACGGATCTCGTAGTCACGACGGAAGTCGCGGGCCAAGGCGTCGACGGTGTGGTCGTCGGGTTCGAGCCCGACCAGCTCGCGCCACAGCTTGGTGGCGACGAAGCGCGCCGTCTGCGGCTGCTCGAGGACCACGTCGAGCGCACCGTCCATGTCGAGCGCGGCGGTCGTCCCGAGGAAGGTCTTGGTGTCCTGGTCGTGGCGGCGAGGGATGAACACCGCGCTCCACGGCGCACCCACTCGGGCGAGCGCCGGACGTCCCGGGATCGCGACGACCCAGCCGGTGAACGCGCGCGCCGCGGCGACGACGTCGTCCTGCGTGTAGCCGACGTCGCGGCCCATGGTGAAGAGCTCGAGGCACTCGCGACCGAAGTTCTCGTTGCGCTGGGTCGCAGTGCTGGTGATGCCGTCGAGGTACACGAGCATCGCCGGATCGCGCGCCACCGACTTCAACAGCTCGGCGAAGTTGCCGAGCGCATGCTGGCGGAGCATGACGTGCTGCTGGAGCACGAGGTACGGGACGCGCACCTTCTGCACGGAGGTCGCGAAGTGGTCGTGCCAGAACCACGTCATGCGCTCCTCGACGAGACGGTCGGGCTGGTGCATGCGCTGCACCCACCAGTCGACCATCGTCAGGACGTCGCGCACCACGTTGGCCGACTTCGCGTCGGTGGGCACCGCCAGCTCGAGCGGCGTCACCGCCGGGCCGGACGTGTCGAGCGCCCGGGCGATCGCGGCCTGGGTGCCGTCGAGACGAGCGACGAGGTCGGGATGGGTGCCCATCGAGAGGCGCCGGACGACGTGGGAGACGAGTTCCCGGTCGGAGACTGCCACCCCCCGACTGTCGCGTCGCGACGTCAGGGAAATGTCAGGACACCACTTCCATTTGGCGTTGCTGGTGTGCCGCTACGGCACACCAACCACACCGAAACGGCAGCAGCGTCAGGCGTTGCCGAGCGCGGGGCGCGGCACCGCGCCCATCGGCGCCAGCCGGCGCGGGCGGGCGTCGACCTCGGCCAGCTGCTCGGCGGTGAGCACCGCCCGCAGCGACGCCACCGCCACCTCGACCTGGTCGATCGACGGCTGGCGCGTCGTGAGGCGCTGCAGCAGCAGCCCTGGCTTCATCGCGATGCGGACCCAGCGCTTGTCCATGTGCTTGGCCGCGAAGCGGATGACCTCGTAGCTCAGGCCCGCGATCACCGGGAGCAGGATGATCCGGCTCGCGATGAGCAACGCCCAGCCCGGGCGACCGATGAACGAGTACACGACGATGGTCACGACCATGACCGTCAGCAGGAAGTTGGTCCCGCAACGCACGTGCGACGTGTCGAAGCGCTGCGCCGACTCGGCGGTGAGCTCGACGTCGTTCTCGTACGCGGCGATCGCCTTGTGCTCGGCGCCGTGGTACTGGAAGACGCGCTTGATGTCCTTCAGCTGACCGATGAGGAGCAGGTAGCCGAGGAAGATGGCGAGACGCAGGGCGCCCTCGGCGACGTGGAACCAGAAGCCGTCGAGGCCGAGGAAGTCGCCGAGGCCGTTGGCGGCGACCGCGGGCAGCACGATGAAGATGGCGGTGAAGAACGCGAGCGCGACGCCGATCGTCCAACCCATCGCCTTCGAGGAGATCTGCTCCTCTTCGGGGATCTGGCGGTTGGCCGACCAGGTGAGCGCCTTCATGCCGAGCGCCATCGACTCGGCCAACGCCATCACGCCGCGGGCGAGCGGGATCTTCGACCACTTCTCGGCCCAGGTGGGCGTCTCGTGGGTCTCGATCTCGATGTCGCCCTCGGGCGTGCGCACCGCGATCGCCCACGTGCGCTCGCCCCGCATCATGACCCCCTCGACGACCGCCTGGCCGCCCATGTAGCGGGGGCTCGACGAGGGGGACCCCTCGCTCATCGTGCAGCGCTCATCGGGTCAGGCCTCGGCCGACGCCTTCTCGGTGGCAGCCTTGGACTCGGTGGCGGCCTTGGCGCCCTTCGCGCTCTTGGCGGGTGCCGCCTTCTTCGCCAACCGGCGGTTGAACCGGTCGACCCGGCCACCGGTGTCGACGAGCTTCTGCTTGCCGGTGAAGAAGGGGTGGCACTCCGAGCAGAGCTCGACACGCAACGAGGGGACCGTCGAGCGGGTGGTGAACTCGTTGCCGCACGAGCAGTGCACCTTGCACTCGACGTAGTCGGGGTGGATTCCGGTCTTCATGATCTGTCCAGTCTAGGAGAAGCCAGGCGCCCGGAATTCACGGGCAGCGGCCAAGAGAACACCAGCGGATGGCAATTGATTTCTTCGCGAGCTCTGTCGGAAGCGGGTCAGCCGCCGGGGGTCGGCGCCTTGCCGATCTCCCGCAGGAACTCGTTGTTGTCCTTGGTGGTGCGGATCTTGTCGAGGAGCAGCTCGACGCCCTTGCCCTCCTCGAGCGCGTTCAGCACCCGGCGCAGCTTCCAGACCTGCTGCAGCTCGTGGCGGTCGAACAGCAGCTCCTCGTGACGGGTGCTCGAGGCCGCGACGTCGATGGCCGGGTAGATGCGCCGCTCGGCGAGGTGCCGGTCGAGGCGCAGCTCCATGTTGCCGGTGCCCTTGAATTCCTCGAAGATGACCTCGTCCATCCGGCTGCCGGTCTCGATCAGCGCAGTGGCGATGATGGTGAGCGAGCCGCCCTCTTCGATGTTGCGGGCCGCGCCGAAGAACTTCTTCGGCGGATACAGCGCGGTGGAGTCGACGCCGCCCGACATGATGCGGCCCGAAGTGGGTGCAGCGAGGTTGTACGCGCGCGCGAGGCGGGTGATGCCGTCGAGCACGACGACGACGTCCTTGCCGTGTTCGACCAGTCGCTTGGCGCGCTCGATGGCCAGCTCCGCGACCTGGGTGTGCTCGTCGGCGGGACGGTCGAAGGTGCTCGCGACGACCTCGCCGCGCTGCACGTGGCGCTTCATGTCGGTGACCTCTTCGGGCCGCTCGTCGACGAGCAGCACCATGAGGTGCACCTCGGGGTTGTTGCGCTCGATCGCGTAGACGAGCTGCTTGAGGATCGTGGTCTTGCCTGCCTTCGGCGGTGACACGATCAGACCGCGCTGGCCCTTCCCGATCGGCGCGATCAGGTCGACGATCCGGCCGGTCACCTCGTGGGGGTCGGCACCGACCTCGAGGTGGAGCTTGGAGTCGGGGAAGAGCGGGGTCAGGTCCTCGAAGCGAGGCCGGGCGCGCGCGTCGTCGGGCGTCATCCCGTTGATGTCGTCGACGCGCAGCAGCGCGGGGTACTTCTCGTTGCTCGCCTGTGGTCGCGACGTGCCGGTGACGAAGTCGCCCTTGCGCAGTGCGAAGCGCCGCACCTGCGACGCCGACACGTAGACGTCCTTCTGGGCGGGCAGATAGCCGTCGCCGCGCAGGAAGCCATAGCCCTCCGGGCGGAGGTCGAGGAGGCCGTTCACCGGCAGCGGCTCGCCCTGGTACTCACCGGGACGACCGTCGGCGGGCTGGTCCTGACCGCCGCGCCCGCGCCGACGCCGCCGGCCGCGGCGGTTGCCGTCGCCGAACGACTGGCGCTCGTCCTCGGGGTCGATGCCATCGCGGTGGGTGTCGTCGTCGGCGTCGTGATCGTCGTGACGCACCCGACGCGCCGCGTCGTCACCGGCGTCGTCCGCCTCGTCCGTGCTGCCGGCGCCGTCGTCCGTCTCGCTCCCCCGTTCGGCGGGATCGGGGACCTCGGTGGGCACCGGCGCCGCCCGTCGACCACGCGCCCGGGGCATCGGCGCCTCGTCCGCGGGCTCACCCCCGCCGAGCGCGTCCTCCTCCGCCGCGAGCGCAGCGAGGTCGTCGTCGGCCGCCGGCTGCGACGAGCGCGTGGAACGCACCCGGCGCGGCTTCGTCGCCGGCTCGGGCGAGGCGTCGGCGGCCGGGGCCTCGCCTCCGTTGGCGGCCGCGAGGATCGCGTCGATCAGATCGGCCTTGCGCATGCGCGTCGCCGCCTTCACGCCGATCGCGCCGGCGATGGTGTGGAGCTCGTCGCGGTCCTTGCCGGCGAGGAACGACCGGTCGATCTGCTGCTCCGGGGTCATCCGACCTCCACCTCGCACTCCCCACTCATTCCGTCTCCCTCGACCCGCGGCACCGCGCGCGCTGCGCGCGACGACGGGAACCGGCACGGTTGTCAGACCTCGACAGTTCGGGGGCCCTGCCGGGGCATCGGCACCTGAAACCGGGGCTTCGACCAGCAGGAGCTGGGAGAAGCATCGTCCGGCGGCGGCGTCACTGTAACACCTCCCTCCACCGTCGTTCGCCCCCGCTCGCTCCGTCCCAACGGTCGAGCACGGGCGAAGCCCACCGCTCGAACCGCGCTCAGTTCAGGAGGCGCGCCATCAGGTCGTGCGCGGGCACCGCGACCTGTCCGGCCACCCCGCGCTCGGTGTACTCGCCACCGGCGCCGTCGAGGTCGGTGCCATAGAGGAGGTACGGCACGGGCTCCGACGTGTGCGTGCGCGCCGCGCACGGTGTCGCGTGGTCGGGCAGCAACAGGAGCCGGAACGGCTCGTCGCCGAGCGCGTCGACCAGCGGACCGATGATGTCGGCGTCCCACCGCTCGAGCGACGCGACCTTCTCGTCGATGGCGCCCTGATGGCCCGCTTCGTCGGTGGCCTCGACGTGCAGGAGGAAGAGATCGCGGTCGCCGAGCGAGGCGATCGCGGCGTCGCGCTGAGCGGCGTAGTCGTTGTCGAAGCCGGCGGTCGCACCAGGTACGTCGAGCACCTCGATGCCGGAGAGGACACCCAGGCCGCGCACGAGGTCGACCGCGGACGAGAGGCGGCCGCGCACGCCGTGACGGGCGGTGAAGTCGGGCAGCTGCGGACGCGTGCCCTGTCCCCAGAGCCAGATCTGGGTGGCGACCGAGCCGACATCGGACGCCGCGCGCGCGACGACCGGCTTCGACGCGTCCATCAACGCAGTGAGCTTGGCGGCCGCGGGTCCGGTGGGCAGCACGATGCGCCGACCAGTGAGGTCGTGCGGCGGCACGCACTCGGCGTCGCCGAAGGCGCTCGGGAGCACGCACAGGTGGCGGTACTCGACGCCGGGGTGGAAGCGCACGCCGTCTCGCCCGTTGCCGAGCGCGTCGTCGAGCGCCTCGACGATCACGTGGCTCTGCTCACTGGTGACGTGGCCGGCGGCGAAGTCGATCATCACGTCACACCCCGAATCGTCGGGAGCAACGGTCACGAGGTTGCAGCGGAACGCGACCTCGCCGGGTGCCAGGTCGACGCCCATCGCCGCCGCCTCGATCGGCGCGCGGCCGGTGTGGTACTCGGCGGGGTCGTAGCCGAGGATGGCGAGGTTGCCGACGTCGCTTCCGGGCGGAAGGCCAGGCGGGATCACCTCGGCCCGGCCCACCTCGGCCGACGCGGCGAGGCGCGCCAGGTTGGGCATGCGCGCGGCCTCGAGCGGCGTGCGGCCGCCGAGCTCGGAGAGAGGTTCGTCGGCGCAGCCGTCGGGCACCAGCACGAGGTACTTCATCGCTGCGAGGTTACGCGACGGGTGCACGCGATGATTTCGCGAAACCCGCAGGCGGTACGGTGCGCAGGTCATGCGTCGCTTCGCGGTCGCGGGTGCAGTCGCCCTCCTGCTCGTCGTCACCGCGTCGCCCGAGGCGAGCGCGGCGTCCGCGGTCCGGCTCACCAAGGTCGACGGCACGGAGAACGTCACCGCGATGGCCCCCCGCCCGGGCACGCGCACCCTCTACGTCATCACGCAGGGCGGCGAGGTGTGGTCGCTGCGCAACGGGAAGCGCTCCTCCAGCCCCGTGATCGATCTGACCAGCGAGGTGAGCCAGGACGGCGGCGAGCGCGGTCTGCTCGGCATCGTGTTCTCGCCCGACGGCAAGAAGCTGTACCTCGATTACACCGACCGGGCCGGCAACGACCGGGTCGACGAGCTGACGATGCGCGGCGCCACCGCCGATCCCGACTCCCGCCGGCACGTGCTCGAGGTCGACGACCCCCAGCCGAACCACAACGGCGGTCAGCTCGCGTTCGGTCCCGACGGCTACCTCTACATCGCGATGGGCGACGGTGGCGGGGAGGGTGACACCGGGTTCGGGCACGCGCCCGGCGGCAACGGCCAGTCGCTCGCCACGTTGTTCGGCAAGGTCCTCCGCATCGACCCCACCCCGTCGGGTGGCGCGGCGTACACCGTGCCGCCCGACAACCCGTTCGTGCACACCGATGGAGCCAGGCCCGAGATCTGGGCCTACGGGCTGCGCAACCCGTGGCGGTTCTCGTTCGACCGCGCCAACGGCGACCTCTGGATCGGCGACGTCGGCCAGGACGAGTACGAGGAGATCGACCACGTCGCCGCCACCGCCGGGCGCGACGCCGGCAAGGGACTCAACTTCGGATGGAACCGGGTCGAGGGCGACCACCCGTACCAGGGCAGCGCGCCGGCCAACGCGGTGGCACCGGTGTACGAGATCTCGCACGACACCGGCGCGTGCGCGGTCATCGGAGGCTTCGTGTACCGCGGTCGCGCGATGCCCGGACTCGTCGGCACCTACTTCTTCACCGACAATTGCGACGGCACCATCCGCACGCTCACATCCGACGGTCACGGGAGCGTCACCGCGCGTGACACCGGGGCGGAGGTCGCGTCGCCGTCGAGCTTCGGTCAGGCGAACAACGGCGAGCTCTACGTCCTCTCCCTCGCCGACGGTGTCTACCGCGTGGGCAAGTCCTGACCCCCTTCCGTTCGCCTTCTGGTCAGTCGAAGACGACGGTGCGGCGACCGTGGACGAGGACGCGGTGCTCCACGTGGGCGCGCACGGCGCGCGCGAGCACCACGACCTCGAGGTCGCGGCCGCGCCGCTGCAGGTCTTCGACCGCGTCGCGATGGCTGACCCGCACGACGTCCTGGTCGATGATCGGACCGTCGTCGAGCAGCGCGGTGGCGTAGTGCGCGGTGACACCGACGATCTTCACGCCGCGCTCGTGCGCCTGGTGATACGGGCGGCCACCCATGAACGCGGGCAGGAAGGAGTGGTGGATGTTGATGATCCGATCGGGCCACCGCGCCACGAAGTCGGCGCTCAGGATCTGCATGTAGCGGGCCAGGACCACGAGGTTGACACCATGGGATTCGAGCACTGCCTGCAGCTCGCGCTCCTGCTGGGACTTGGTGTCGGCGGTGACGGGGAGGTGCACGTACTCGATCCCGAACCAGGTCGCGACCTCCTCGTGATCGCGATGGTTGGAGATCACCACCGGCACGTCGATCGACAACTCGCCGCGGCGCGACCGCGCGAGCAGGTCGACCAGGCAGTGCGCCTCCTTCGAGACCAGCACCCCCACGCGCGGGACGTCGTCGGAGAACCGCAGGGTGCACTGCATGCCGAAGCGTTCGACGATTGGACGGAAGGCACGCTCGATCTCGTCGCGCGCGAGGTCGCAGCCGTCGACGAGGAACTCGACCCGCTGGAAGAAGACGCCGTCGGTGCGGTCGGTGTGCTGCTGCGCGTCGACGATGTTGCCGCCGTGTCGGTACACGAAGTCGGCGGTCGCCG
>DASUAS010000135.1:0-9111 GCA_035763625.1 Acidimicrobiia bacterium | reverse complement strand
GCGGCCAGCAACCACGCGCGACTCGTGTCGTGCGACTGCGCCGGCGGGAGCGCGGCGGTGGTCGTCGAGGTCGACCTCCCGCCGCTCCTCGCGGTGTTCGGATCGGCGCGCGGTCGGGCGAAGGCCGAGGTGCGGCCCGAGTGCGTCGTCGTCGACCTCGACGGTTGCTGACGGGTCGTCGTGTCAGCCCGCTCCGCCGAACGCGACCCGGCACCACTCGGCGAGCGTCCAGTCGTCGGGGAAGTGGTTCCGCCAGTGGGCCAGGCCGCCCTCGCCGTGGAGGACGAGGAAGGGCATGGCCGCGATCGCCTCGCGAGCGCCCGGCGACGGCTGCTCCCGATCGTCGAGGAACGGCGCGCCGGCGGATCCGAGCGCACGGGCGAACCACTCGGCAGGCGAGTCGCCCCAGTCGTCCCAGGTGCGTGCGCGCGCGGGTGCACCGAGGGCGCGGCGCAGGAACCGGTCGAGCCGCGCGGTCAGGAGGCTCGGGTCGAACACCTCGCGCGCCCGGCGGCGTGCTTCGGCCCCCAGGCGTGTCCGGAGGTCGGGATCCGACGCCAGGAGCTCGAGGTGCTGCACGTACTGCGCGTCGTCCTCGGCGACCAGGCCGTCGACGCCCGAGCGCACGAGCTCGCGCACGCCGCCGTGGGGGAACACCACCGGCGGGATCCCCACCCACATGGCCTCCTGGATCGCCTTCTCGCTCGACGCGTAGGTGTCGGGGCGCAGGGGATAGCCGAACACGTCCATCTCGCCCAGCGCGGCGGCGAGGTCCTCGGTGTGGCCGCGCACGTCGAAGCGGTCGCCGATCCCTCGGGCCGCCGCCTCGGCGCGCAGCGCGTCCTCGCCGCCACCGGCGCCGTAGACGACGAAGCGGGCGTCGGGCACGTCGACCGCGGCGCAGAGCTCGACGAAGCGGGGGTGCAGCTTGCCCTCGTTGACGGTGCCGACGTAGCCGACCACGAAGCCGTCGTGGTCGACCGGCTGCCAACCGTCCAGCCGGTCCATGTCGGCGATGCCCGGCGCGACCAGCGGAGGCGTCGACTGTCGCCGTCGTCGCAGCGCCGGGCTGGCGCCGGTCACGGGCGTGGTGAGCAGCACGTCGTCGGCGAAGTCGACCAGCGCGTCGGGGACCACCTGCGGTGGGTCGAGGCCCTGCATCCTGATCCACGCGACCAGCCGGGCGGCAGGGAGCGGACGCAGCAGGAACTCGAACATCGACGGGCAGTTCCAGAACTGCACGAGCACCAGGTCGGCCTCTCCGATCAGCTGGTCGAGCTCGGCCGGATCGGGTCTCACGCTGAGCTCGACGCCCTCGCGCCGCAGGAGCAGCACTGCCGCGGGTGACAGCGCGCGCTCCAGCGCCACGACGCGCGTCGTCCGTGCGAGTCCGAGTCGAGCCGCGTACTTGGCCTCGGCGGCGACGCTCCGCACCGGGCCCGTCATCGCCAGCCGCGGCACGACGTGCAGGATCGACGGACCGGCGGTCACCCCGGTCCCTCCCGGCGCCGCACCGCGTCGCGCGCCACCCGCAGCAGCTCACGGCGGTACTCGTCGACGTCGCGCGACAGGCTGTCCCCTCGCACGCCCTTGTGGAGCACGACGTCGTCCAGCAGGACCGGCCCGACTCCGAGCTCCCTCGCTCGCATCAGCCAGTCGGTGTCGCAGCCGATGCGGTGGCGCGTGTCGAACGGGCCGACGCGGGCGAGCGCGTCGCGGCGGATCAGGGCCGCGCCGGGCGTCATCCCCGGTACCGGCGCGGGCTCCCAATCGGCGCCGCCGACGCGCACCATCATCCCGGTCACGATGCCGACGTCGGGATGGGTGGCGAGCCAGGCGACCTGTCGCGCGGTCTTGTCCGGGATCCAGCGGTCGTCGGCGTCGAGGTACGCGACGAGCGCGCCCCCGGTCTCGGCCACCCCGAGGTTGCGCGCGTCGGCGAGGCCCTCGCCGGTCTGGTGCACCACCCGCACCTCGGCGAACTCGGCGACCACGTCGAGGGTGGCGTCGGTCGAGCGGCCGTCGACCACCACGACCTCGTCGGGTCGGTGCTCCTGCGCGAAGATGCTGGCCAACGCGGCCCGGACGTGGTCGGCGGCGTTCTTCACCGGCACGATCGCGCTGATGCTCGTGGTCACGGCGATGTGGCCTCGCCACCGGACAACGCCGCCAGCAGTCGCTCGAACTCGGCGATGAGCCGGTCGCGCGTCGGTGACGGGGCACCGGTGCGATCCAGGTGTCGCAGCAACGCGAGCGCCGCGGGAGGGTCGTCGAGCACCGCGAGCGCGTTGACCACCGCCGGGTTGGGCGAGAGCCGCATGCTCACGCGCGGTTCCCTCATCGCCCGGGCGAGCAGCGCGGGCACGGTCGCCTCGCGGAGGCTGCGGAGCCGCTCGAAGCGCAGCAGCTCCCGGTCCAGCTCGCCATCGGCCACGACGTCGACGGGTCCCCGGAACGGTGCCGCGAGCGGGAACGTGCGGGTCGTGGCCGCGAGCTCGTCGGTGTGGATGGTGTGCGTGGCGTCGAGGCCGAAGCCGACGTTGGTCACGAGGTTGCGGGCCGGCACGATCGTGAGCCCGTCGGTCGCGTACCGGGCGAGCGACCACTGGTAGTCCCAGGTGTCGGCCAGGGCCGGGAGGTCTGCGTCGAGCATCCACATGAGGAAGTCGCACTGTGCGTCGTCGAGGGCATGCTCGGCGATCGCAGCACGCGCCCCCGCAGTGCGGTAGCGGTCCAGTGTGACGTCGTACCGCGCCCACGCGCGGGCCCACGTGGCCCACCCCCACACGTTGCCGTGACGGGCGAAGTGGTGGTCGTGCACGTCGGATCGCCATTCACCGAGGCGGTTCGAGCCGTCGACGTGCATCACCCGGTCGTCGTCGGCGTACCGTTCCAACATCGCGTCGCAGTAGGGGAAGAACGACGGCGACGGCCGCACGTCGTCCTCGAGCACGATGGCCCGGTCCACCTGGTCGAAGGCGGTGCCGAGCGCGCTCACCACCCGACGGGCGCAGCCCAGGTGGACGTCGGCGAACTCGGTGACGACGTCACACGGCCAGTCGACACGCGTCGCCACGGCTCGCGTGGCGCGGCACAGCTCGGCGTCCTCGTCGTCACCCGGACGGGGCCCGTCGGCGACGAGGAACAGCGTTGGTGGACGCGCCGCGCGCAGGACCTCGAGCAGCTCGGCGGCGCGCTGCGGGCGGTGGTAGACGATCGCGACCACGGGCGACGTGGTCGTCACGTGAACGAGACCTCAGCTCCTGAGACCTGCAGCACGTCGTGCACGAGCTCGACCACGCGCGCCGTGTCCCACGTCAGCTCGAGCGTGTAGGTGGCGACGCCGCGAGCGAGTGTGTGCGCAGTTCGCAGCCACAGCCGGTACGCCACGTCCCCGCCCGAAGGGAGCTTCAGCGCGGTCGGCAGGAGGTGGGCGAGCGCGTCGTCGTGGGACACGCGTCGGAGACGAGGCGTGGCGGTGTCGACCGCAGGTGACACGGCGACGATCGCGAGCACCGGCGCGCTCACGACGGTGTCGTCGTCGTCGACGAGGAAGTAGTGATCGCCGTCGAGCGCCTCCGGCGCCGCGGAGTCGACGCCGGCGGCCACGTGCCCGCTGTCGCCTCGGAGCTTGGCCGACCGGTAGAGGCTGTGGACGCGCGGCGTCGGTCCGGGTTCGAGGAGGCAGAAGTCGTCGGCGAGGAAGCCGATCCCGGCCTGACTGCACGAGACCGCGGTGGTCGATTTGCCGCTTCCGCCGTTGCCGACGAGCAGGACCGCTCCGTGCCTGTCGCCGACCGCGGCCGCGTGCAGCAGCACCATCCCCTGGGTCGGGAACCACGCCGAGAAGATCTCCGCCAGCGGGCGGAAGCGCACGTACGGAGGCTCGTGGGCGACGTCGTCGATCCACGAGAGTGCGGACCGATCGGAACGACGCAGGGCGTCGACGATCGGCGGGCCGTCGGTCGCGGCCACGAAGCGGCTGTCGTCGCGCACCCGGTGGAAGCCACGTGGTGGTCGGCACTCCGCCCCGCCGGGGAAGTCGCCGTCGCACACGTGCACGACGAGCTCGCGCGAAGCGTCGGCTTGCGCGGCGTCGGACGCGGCGGGGAGGTGGGAGAACGGTGGGTACGTGGGGCGGCGGGCACCGACGGTGCGGATGCGCACGGTCGTGGGGCCGCACCGGAACGCCGGCCCTTCGGCACTCGTCGCGCAACCGACTGCATCGAGCGCGGTGTCGACCAACTCGAGCACGGCGCGGCCGTGCTCGACGTCGCTCACGGGCCGTCGCTCGGCCGGTGGGGCCATCCCTTGTCCGCGGCGACGTCGTGAATCGGATCGACGAGGAGCAGGTCGGCCATGTCGTCGTACTTCTTCAGCACCGGCGGCTCGTACGTCTCGGGCCACGTCACCGGCACCGGATCCGCGGTGGTCCCATCGTCGGTCTCGACGACGAGCCCGTCGGCGAGCAATGCGCTGACGAACGAGTCGACGTCGCCGTCGACGTCGCGGGCGTCGGTGAAGTGCTCGCGCACCGCCGCGCGCAGCTCGCCCTCCGACGTCGGGTACGCGAGCATCGCCCACAGGACCGACGCCACCCCACGGAGGCTGAAGAAGACACCGCTGGCGGTGTCGATCACGAGCGTCTCGTCCGACAGCGTCTCGGCGACGAGATCGGTGTCCCGCGTGCGCAACCGTCGATCGTCGGCACTCGGATTCATCGACACCGGAGCACTCCGTGAGCAGCGCGCGTGATCGGACCGGGCGACCCTAGCGCGAAGCTATTTCGTGACCTCGAGGGGGAACTTCGCGGTCTTGGCCGGCGGATCCGTCTTCTCGAACGAGCGGGCGTACGTGACCACGAGCTGCGATGCACCAGGTTGGCGGCCCTCGAAGGTGAGCTCCTGGGTGCCGGCGGCGCCGGGCTGGGAGCCACCGGCCACCTGCCGGGTCGACACGAACCTCACGTCGGGGTTCCCCGCGGCCGTCCAGGTGTAACCCGTGCTCGGAGTCGCCGGGAGGGCGACGACGAACTTGTCGCCGACGGCGACGTCGATCGAGTCACCCTGGTGGTAGACGGGGGTGGCCTTCTCGACGGGCGCGTCGTCGCCCCACGGGATCGCGACCACGGCGACCAGCAATCCGATGCCGAGTGCAACGAGCACCACCAGCGCGATCCATCGGGTGCGGGTCATGCCCCGGAATCTAGAGCTGGTCGGTGTGGACCCCCGGTGATGGCGACGCGCCGAGCACCTCGAGCAGCACGATCGCCGCGTGCTTGTCGAGGTACTCGTTCCAGTTGCCGCACTTCGGCGACTGGACGCACGACGGACAACCGTCGTCGCACGGGCAGTCGCGCACGAGCTCCTGCGCGGCGTGCACGTGACGCGTGAGCTCGGCGAACGCGAGCTCGGCGATGCCGGCACCACCCGGGTAGCCGTCGTACACGAAGATGGTGGGATCGCCGGTCTGCGGGTGCAGGGCCATCGACACGCCGCCGACGTCCCAACGGTCGCAGATCGCGAACAACGGCAGGAGGCCGATGAGCGCGTGCTCGGCCGCGTGGACCGCGCCGATCACACGGGACGGCTCGAGCCCGGCCGCGAGCAGAGTGTCGAGCGGCACCGTGTACCAGCAGGCACGGGTGATGAGCTCGCGAGGCGGGAAGTCGAGCGGGACGACCTCGATGACCTCGTTGGTCGACGTCCGCCGTCGTTGATACGCCACGAGGTCGTGGAGGACGGTCACCGCGCCGAGGTGCGCGGTGCCCGCGCCGGCGGCCGCCGACCGCTCCGACAGGAGGATCGAGATGTCGGTCTCTTCGCGGGGTTGCGTGTGCTCGTCGGCGTCGTCGGCAGGATCGAGCACGGCCACGTGGTGCTCGATGTCGAGGTCGCGCACGCGGTACTGGCGGCCCTGGTGCAGGTAGATGGCGCCCGGGTGGGCGACGTGGAAGGCGCGCGACGAGTCGACCGTCCCGATGAGGCACCCGTCGGCATCGACCAGCTGGCACTCCACCGACGAGCCCGTCCGCAGGCCGACGCGGTGAGCCGGCGGTTCGCGCCCGGCCCAGAACATCGCACCGGCGCGGGGCTTGAGCTCGTCGGCGAGCACGAGCTCGCGCACCGCGTCGTCGAGGGCGTCGCCGAAGAACCGGTCGTCGGCGTGGGTGAGCGGGAGCTCGTGCGCGGCGCACGCGATCTGCGCCCGGGCCACGAACGGGTTGTCCGGGTTCACGACCACCGCCTCGGCGGGGCGGTCGAGGAGCTCGGAGGGATGGCGCGCGTACCACTGGTCGAGCTGGTCGTCGCCGGCGATCAGCACCGCCGCGGCGCGACGGCTCGCGCGTCCGGCCCTCCCCACCTGCTGGCGCATCGATGCCAACGTCCCCGGGAAGCCGTTCAGCACCACCGCGTCGAGGGATCCGACGTCGATGCCGAGCTCCAGCGCGCTGGTGGCGACGACGCCGCCGAGCTCGCCGCTGGCGAGCTGCGATTCGAGCTCGCGTCGCTCGCGGGCGAGGTAGCCGGCGCGGTACGCCGCCACCGCGGGCGCCTTCGTCGCCGTGCGGTCGAGCCGCACCTGCGCGAGCGCACCGCGCGCGTGGGTTGCGACCAGCTCGGCTCCCTTGCGGCTGCGCGTGAACGCGAGCGTCTGATGGCCGTCGGCGACGAAGCGCGACAGGAGCATCGCGGTCTCGACGTTCGCCGACGCGCGGGTGCCGGAGTGCACGTCGACGAGCGGCCGTTGCCACACCGCGAACCGCCGTTCGGCCTGAGGGGATCCGTCGCCGTCGATCGCCTCGACCGGCAGTCCGCACAGGCGCGAGGCGAGCTCGGCCGGGTTGCCGATGGTCGCGCTGGTGAAGCAGAACGTCGGCGACGAGCCGTAGTGCTCGCACAACCGGCGCAGTCGCCGCAGCACGTGAGCGACGTGGCTGCCGAACACGCCGCGCAGCGTGTGCAGCTCGTCGACGACGACGTAGCGCAACCGCAGGAAGAACGTCGCCCACCGATCGTGCGCCGGGAGGATGCCCATGTGCAGCATCTCGGGATTGGTGAGCACCACGTTGGCGTGCGTGCGGATCCAGGCGCGCTCGTCGACGGGGGTGTCGCCGTCGTACGTCGCCGCGACGACGTCGGGGACGAGCCACTCCCGGAACGAGCGCAGCTGATCCTGCGCGAGCGCCTTGGTGGGGAACACGAGGAGCGTGGTGTCGCGAGTGCCTTCGACCGCGCCGTCGACGATCGGCAGCTGGTAGCAGAGCGACTTGCCCGAGGCGGTGCCGGTGGCCACCACGATGCTTTGCCGGTCGCGGAGCGCCGCGATCGCGGCCGCCTGGTGCGACCACAGGTCGTCGACGCCGCGCGCCCGCAGCCGGTCGGTGATCGCCGGTGACAGCTCCGGCGGCGCGACCGCGGCGCAGGCGGGCCGGGCCGGGAGCGCGGTGTTCGCGACCACCCGGTCGAAGTGCTCGTGCGCGAGGTCGTCGAGGGTGTCACAGGCGTCGGCCCGCCGGCCGGCCGCGGCGCTCGTGACCGTGCTCAATGGCTCTGCAGCACCCCGTCGTCGGCGAAGTCGGCGAGCAGGCCGTCGGCGTCGGCGGACTTCACCAGGTTGCTCCCGCTTCCCGCGCCGACCGGGAGCACGACGTTCTTGACGTTGGCGGGGTCGAAGGCGAGCGAGAGCGACCCCATGTGGAAGAGGTCGCTGATGCCGACGCCGTCGAGCTTGGTGTGGCGACCGAGCGTCGCGATGAGGTGCACCGTGTCGCCGGGGGTCGGGTGCTTGGCCTGGAGGGTCTGCAGCGCGGAGAGGATGAGGAGACCCTGGTTGCTGCTGCGGGTCAAGTCACCGTTGCTGAACGAGTGCCGATCTCGTGAGAACTGCAACGCCTGCGCCCCGTTGAGGTGCGCGGGACCGGCAGCGAAGTGCGCGCCGGAGAAGTCGTCGTCCATCGGCGCGGGGATGTTGACGTCGATGCCGCCGATCTCGTCGACCATCTGCTGGAAGTGGGGGAAGTTGACGCGGATCACCCACGTGATGGGAACGCCGACGATCGACTGCACCGCGTTGGCCTCGTCGCGCAGTTCGTTGCCCCCCGGGTCGTTCACGATGTACGAGTTGATCTTCGAGCCCCCGGGCCCCTCGGTGTCGCGGGGGATGTCGAGGATGGTGGCCGACCGGAGTGCGGGGTTCACCCCGATGACGTGGACGGCGTCGGCGAGCCCCGGGTCGTCGGGCGACTGGGCCGGGTCGTCGGACCGAGCGCCGGTGCCGAGGATGAGCGCGAAGAACGGCTGCTGCGGGCCGCCGTCGTTGCGCGCGGTGCCGAGCTTCGTGACCTGGAACCACACCGCGCCTTGCGCGGGGACCGGTTCGCCGAGCACCACCCAGGCGGCGGTGATCCCACCCGCCAGGAGCAGACCGCAGAGGAGGGGCCCGGCGACCAGGAGCGTGAGCGCGCGCCGCCGCGGGGACCGCTCGCGGGGGTGGAGGCGGGGACGGGCGTTCACTTCGCGGCTCCGGTCGTGGGGGCGGCGGTCGCGGTGGTCGTGGGGGAGAGGTCGGCGCCGTCGCGGGCCACCGCAACCTGGTACGCCGTGATCTTCCACGTGCCCGACGGGTCGGGCTGGAGTGTGAAGTTGGCGGTGCGGGTCACGTGCAACGGTGCGCCCTTGATCTTCGTGGTGCCGGTGGCATCGACGACGAGGGCGGCGGTGATCAGCGTGAGCGCGCCGCCCTGGTCACCGAGGCCCACCATCGCCACCGGCTTCGCCTTCACCGTGAGGTCGCCGGTGACCTTGGGAAGGCCTTCGTCGAGGAGGATGCCGCGGTCGGTGGTCGTGGCCGACGCGAGCGTGGTCGGGTCGAACAGGGCAGCGAAGTCGGCGGTCGCGGGCTTTCCTGAGCGCAGTGGCTGCACCATGGCCCCCTTCACGTAGGTGAGGAGCGCATCGAGCACGTGCTGCGTCTGGTCGGCGGAGACGGTGACCGGTCCGCCGGCGCTGTCCGACGACACGTCGCCCAGCGGGAGGTCGACGCTCGTCCTCGGTGCCGCGGTGGTGGTCGTGGAGGCGTCGGAACCGCCGCCGCCGGAGCAGCTCGTCA
>DASUAS010000134.1:0-9517 GCA_035763625.1 Acidimicrobiia bacterium | reverse complement strand
TTTCGGCGTTGCTCGTGTGCCGTAGCCGCACACCAACCACGCCGAATCGCCGAGAGCGACGGGCCGAGAGCGACGGAAGGGGCGTCAGAAGTCGAACTGCTGGCCGACCATCTCCTCGCTGAGCGTCCAGAGGCGCTTGGCCGACTCGGGGTCGCGGGCCCAGGGGGCGTGCTGGTCGGTGACCTCGGCGTCGGCGAGGTAGGTGCCGCCCTGGTCGTCGAGCTCGGGGGCGGTGGCGGCCCACACGCTCGTCGCCGCGCCCTGCTCCACCGTCTTGTACGCGGGCATGCCGCCCGACGGTGAGCTCTTGGCGCGGTCCATCAACGCCTGGAAGTCGTCCTTGGTCATGTAGCGGCCGAGCTCGGTCGCGATCATCCCCGGGTGCACCGCGTACGCGTGCACCCCGCGGTCGCCGAGGCGGCGGTCGAGCTCGACCGAGAACAGGATGTTCGCCGTCTTCGACTGCCCGTACGCGGAGAACTTGTCGTAGTCGCGGCGCTCGAAGTTGACGTCGTCCCACACGATGTCGGAGCCCATGTGACCTCCTGAGCTGAGGTTCACGACGCGTGACGGCGGGTCGGCGAGCAGCTGCGGGACCAGCAGGCACGTGAGCAGGAAGTGCCCGACGTGGTTGGTGCCGAACTGCATCTCGAAGCCTTCGGTGGTGCGCTCGAACGGTGTGTACATGACGCCGGCGTTGTTGATCAGCAGGTGCAGGCGGTCGTGGCCGCTCGCGTACCAGTCGGCGAACGCGCGCACGCGATCGAGCGAGGTGAGGTCGAGCGCGCCCTGCTCGAGCTGCGCGTCGGGCACGCGCCCGCGGATGGTGTCGGCCGCGGCGGCGATGCGCGCCTCGTCGCGGCCGGCGAGCACGACGTGCGCGCCGACCGAGGCCAGCGCGCGGGCCGTCTCCAAACCGAGACCCGTCGAGGCGCCGGTGACGATGGCGATCTTGCCCCGGAGATCGACGCCCTCGAGGACCTCGTCGGTGGTCGTCTCGAAGCTCATCGCGCGTCCTCTCCCCCGTCGCCCGGCACTTCCTCTCCAGGCCATGTCTCGGGCCAGTCGCGGCTCACGCTCCCCTGCCACTCGGGCTTCCGGCGCTCGAGGAACGCCATCACGCCCTCCTTGGCGTCGGGACTCCCCATCAGGTGGTGGTGCAGCACGGTCTCGAGGTGGTTCACGTCGTCGCGGTCGAGGTCGAAGCTCGCCCACAGCACGCGCTTGCTGAACGCCACCGACATCGGCGCGGTCGTCACCGCCATGTCGTGCGCGAGCTCCCACGCCGCGGCCAGCACTTCGTCGGCCGGGAGCACGCGGTTGGCCACGCCGAGCCGCTGCATCTCGTGACCGTCGAAGGTCTTGCCCGTGAGCAGGATCTCGGCTGCGTTGGCTATCCCGACGATGCGCGGCAACGACCAGTGCACGAACGCGTCGCCCATCACGCCGCGCTGGGTCTGCACCACGCCGTACTTGGCGTCGGCGGCCATGAACCGGAGGTCGCACTGGATCGCCAGCGTCATCCCCACGCCGATGGCATGCCCGTTGATGGCACCGATCACCGGCTTGCGCACGTCCCACGGCGGGAACCGGAGACCGGCGGCGTTGAACGTCGTGGTGTCGACCTTGCCGAAGGTCTCACCACCGCGCGCGAGGTCGGCGCCGGAGCAGAACGCGGGCGGGGTCCCGGTCAGCACGACGGCGCGCACGTCGTCGTCCTCGTCGCAGCGGCGGAACGCGTCGTCGAGCTCGGGACCCATCCCCGCCCCGAACGCGTTGCGCACGTCGGGGCGGTGCAGCGTGACGGTGGCGACCTGCTCCCGCACCTCGAACAAGATCGTCTCGTAGGCAGGCTGCTCGCTCACGCCGTCTCCTTGGGCACGTCGTAGCGCTCGCAGTAGCGCGCGAAGCGCTCGTCGAGCGGACCCCGCTCCACCCCGACTTCGGCGAGCGAGTACGTGTGCGTGCCGTACTTGTGCTGGGGGTTGGCGGCGTGGAACTTCCGGAAGTACTCCTCCTTCTGGGGGTTCCACTCGATGCCGAAGCGCTCGTAGATGGTGCCGACCACCGCCACCGGGTCGCGCACGACGTCGGCGTACGCCACGTCGAAGAACGCATCCTCTCCGATGCGATCGCGGGCGTCCATCGCGCGATCGAGCAGCGCCGAGAGCGTGGCCGGCCAGTGCGAGACGATGTACTCCGTGTGGTCGACGTCGGTGAACGTCCCGGTGAGGCAGCGCAGCAGGCTGAACAGCGACGCCGCGATCCTCACCGGGTCGCGGTGCGTGACGACCAGCCGGGCGTCGGGATACGTCGCGAACAGCTCGTCGAGCAGCAGTCCGTACTGCGGCGACTTCAGCTGCCAGCGCCCCGGGCACTCCGACTGCAGGACCTGCAGCGCCTGCTCGTGGTACCGCACCGCGCCCTCCCACGTCGACGGGAGCAACCACTCGTCGTACGTCGGCAGGTTGAAGACCGTGGAGTAGATCAGGCTCTGGAAGTGCTGCGCGTGCAGCACCGTGCACTCCATCGCGTCGTCGGGCTCGTCGTGGTGGATCGCCTTGAACTCGGGGTTGAGCAGCTCGGTGGGGCTCACCGTGCTCCGGGCTGCTTCGAAGCGCGGGTCGGTCTGGTAGGTGTCGGTGGTGGGGGGCGGGATCGAATCGGTCGCCTCCCACGCGAGCAGCGAGCGGTTGTCGGGATCCGCGGCGAGGAGGTGGCTCAGCGCGGTGGTGCCGCTGCGGGGCATCCCCACCAGGATCAGCGGCGCCTCCACCTTCGTGGCCGCCAGCTCGGGGTGGGTGCGGTGCCAGTCGAGCACCCGCAGCCGGTTGGTGAGGTTCATCCGGATCTGGCCCTCGAACGCGAGCATCCCGATCTCGGTGAGGTCGGCCTCGTGCATGCCCGACCACCACAGCGGTTCGAGCCCGTCGCGGAAGGTGGGATCGCCGTAGTCGTCCAGCCCGACCTGGGTGGCGACGTCCTCCAGCAGCTCGTCGACGTCCACTGGCGCGCTCAGACGCCGAGCGCGTCGCAGGTGCGCGCGAGCTCGTCGGGATCGGACGTCGTGGGCACGAGGAAGAACTCGTCGGCACCGGCTTCGCGCGCGTTGTCGACCGCGCGGCGCAGCGCGTCCGGGGTGAAGCACGTGACCGAGCTCGCCGCCCAGTCGCCGACGCCCTCACCGAGAACCTTCATGTACGTGCCCGCGTAGTCGCGCAGACGCGCCTCGGCGTCGTCACCGAGCGCGTACCAGATGCTCGACGAGAGGTGGGGTGCATCCGTGCGACCGGCCTCCTCCCATGCGTCGCGGATCTGCGTGAACGCGGCCGCCATCGCGTCGCGATCGCCGTCCATCGTCCACGCGCCGTCGACGCCGTCGGCCCAGCGCGCCGCCCGCGCGATCGACTTCGGCCCCATCGCACCCGCGATCATCGGGATGCGCTCCTGCACCGGGCGCGGCCCCACCGGATCGGCACCCTCGAACGGCGGCTCACCCGCCCAGATGGCGCGCATGCGCGCGACCTGCTCGTCCATCCGTTGCCAGCGCCGCTCGAACGAACCGCCGATGGCCCGGTAGTCGTGCTCACGACCGCCGACCCCGACGCCGACCGTGAGCCGTCCGTCGGACAGCACGTCGATCGACGCCAGCTGCTTCGCCACCGCGACCTCGTCGTGCGCGGGCAGGATCACGATCGTCGTCCAGAGCCGAACCCGCTCGGTGAGGGCGGCGACCGCGGCCAGGTCGACGGTCCAGTCGTGGCTCGTGTACGTGACCCGCTCGGGCACCGCGAGCCCGGCCCACGGGCCGTCGTCGACCTCGCGACACCACGCGAGCGTCTGCGCGCGCGAGTGGGGAAGCATGGTGGGCAGCGTCATCGAGAGGTCCATCGGCGAGGAGGGTACGCTCCCGCCCCGAGTGCTGTCATGAAGGAAGTAGGTGCCTGTCATGGAGCTGGTGTCAGCGTGAAGCTCGGTGTGGTGTTCGGGTACTGGGGCGCGGGTCCGCGGCCGGGCTTCGTCGAAGAGGCGCAGGTGGCCGAGCGCCTCGGCTACGACTCGGTGTGGGTGGCGGAGTCGTGGGGCAACGATGCGTTCACGTACGCCGCGTACGTCGCGGCCAACACGTCGAAGATCAAGATCGGCACCGGCATCGTGCAGATGGCGGCGCGCACCCCGACCGCCACCACGATGGCGGCGGTGACGCTCGACCACCTCTCGAACGGCCGGCTCATCCTGGGCCTCGGCGTCTCCGGTCCGCAGGTGGTTGAGGGCTGGTACGGACAGCCGTCGAACCGACCGCTGGCGCGGACGCGTGAGTACGTCGACGTCATCCGACGCGCGTTGCGGCGCGAGGGACCGCTGGAGAACGACGGCGAGTTCTACCCGCTCCCCTACCGGGGGGAAGGCAGCCAGGGACTGGGCAAGCCGCTCAAGATCATGACCCACCCGCTGCGTGCCGACATCCCGATCTTCCTCGGCGCCGAAGGCCCGAAGAACGTCACCCAGACCGCGGAGATCGCCGACGGCTGGCTGCCGCTCTACTACTCGCCGTTCCGCCAGGACGTCTACGCCGACCAGCTGAAGGACGCCAAGCCCGACTTCGAGATCAACGCGATGGCGAACGTGACCGTCACCGACGACGTCGCTGCGGGCCTGCTGCCGGTGAAGGGCATGCTCGGCTTCTACATCGGCGGCATGGGCGCCAAGGGGCAGAACTACCACACCAAGTTGATGCAGCGGATGGGCTTCGAGGAGGAGGCGCTCAAGATCCAGGAGCTCTTCTTCGCGGGCAAGCGCGACGAGGCGATCATGTCGGTCCCCGACGACTTCGCCGACGAGATCTCGATCGTCGGCCCGCCGTCGCGCATCAAGGAGCGGCTCGAGGCCTGGCGCGACAGCCCGGTCACCACGCTCATGGTCGCAGGCCGGGATCCGGAGCAACTCGAGCTCCTCCGCGACCTCGTCCTCGGCTGACGGCGCGGTGGCCGCGCACCCCCTCCACGACGTCGCCATCGTCGGCGTCTTCAACACCGAGCAAGCCCGCGTGCTCGAAGGCCACGACTCGCGCAGCATCACGTTCAAGGCCGGCATGGGCGCGCTCGCCGACGCCGGCCTCGGACCGCGCGACGTCGACGGCGTCGTCGGCCAGACCGGCTCCGACCTCATCTACCAGGCGCGCAACGGTCCGGTGTGGCGCTCGTACTCGGGCATGGGGATCCCCGCGGTGCTCGAAGTGGCGAGCGCGATCGCGACCGGGCTGGCATCGACGGTGCTCATCAGCGCGGGTTCCGCCGGCATCTACACCGACCGCGCGTCGACCGCGCCGTGGACGCGACCGTCGAACGAGTTCGTGGCCCCGTTCGGCATGTTCACCGCGGCCGAGTTCGCGCTGATCGCGCGGCGCCACATGCACCGCTTCGGCACGCCGCCGGAGGCATTGGCGACGGTTGCAGCCACCATCCGCAACAACGGGCACGTCAACCCGGAGGCGTGCTACTTCGGGCGCGGCCCGTTCACCGTGCAGGACATCCTCGACAGCCGCATGGTCGCCGACCCCTTCCACCTCCTCGACTGCTCCATGACCGCCGAGGGCGGCTGCGCGCTCGTGCTCGCGCGCGCCGACATCGCGCGCGACCTCGCGCAGGATCCGATCTGGGTGCTCGGTGGGAACACCGACCACTTCGGGCCGTCGTACCAGCACCCGCCGGCGTGGGATCTGGGCGGCAGAGTTCGCGCCGACCTCGTCGACGGCACCGTGGGGCGGCGCGCGGTGGAGACGGCGTGGTCGATGTCGGGGCTCGGGCCCGACGACGTCGACGTGTGCGAGCTCTACGACCCGTTCTCGTTCGAGATCATCCGCCAGTTCGAGGCGTTCGGCTTCTGCGCCGAGGGCGAGGGCGGTGACTACGTGATGAGCGGGGTGATCGAGCCGGGCGGCAAGCATCCGGTCACCACCGACGGCGGTCTCATGTCGTTCAGCCACGGCGGCGCGACGGTCCAGCTGCTGCAGCGCGTCATCCGGGGCGTGCAGCAGCTGCGCGGCGAGTGCGCCACGATGCAGGTTGACGGTGCCGAAGTGGCGCTGTGCAGCGGGGGCGGCGCCGGTGCGCTGTTCACCGACGTCATGTTGTTGGGGAGGGAGCAACCATGAGTGACGGCACTTCGAAGGGCATTCCCGACGCGATCGCGATCACGAACCTGCTGTACCGCTACGCGGAGCTGATCGATGCCGGCGACTACGAGGGCATCGGCGAGCACCTCGCGCACGCGGTGATCACCGCCGACGGCGCGGAGGGCGAGACGCGCGGCGCCGACGCGGTGGCGGCGATGTACCACCACACGACGCGCAAGTACGAGGACGGCACGCCGCTCACCAAGCACGTCATCACCAACCCGATCGTCGAGGTCTCCGACGACGGGCGCACCGGCACGTGCCGCTCCTACTACACGGTGCTGCAGAAGGCCGGGGATGCGCCGCTCCGGCCGATCATCACCGGCCACTACCGCGACGAGTTCGAGAAGGTCGACGGCGAGTGGCGCTTCAGCCGTCGCCACATGGGCATCGACCAGATCGGCGACCTGTCGCTCCACCTCCTGATCGACATCGGCTGACTTCCTCCGTCGCGCGACGTTCGCCTCGTTGGTGGCGTGACTCCAAAGTCGGCGATCGGGGGCAGGCGCGGCTCAGCTGGCTTTGAGGTGCTCGCGGAGTGCTTCTCGGATCACTTCGGAGACGGGACGCCTTCGTCTTCGGCTCGGCGGACGAGCAGTGCTTTGAGCTCGGGATCGAGGCGGACCGATTCGACGCTCGACGGTTCAACGCCGAGGCGTGGTCGTCCGCACTTGCCCCGCCGCGCTACGAGTTGGTCGGTCTCGTAGCCGCGTTCGGCTTCGTCGGCGAACTGCTCGAGCAACTCGTCGGTGATGGGGTTCCTGACTTGGTGTGTCCGTAGGTGCGCTTGGTCATGGATCCAGCAGCCTTCGGTATGCGGGGCGCATCGGCATGGCGTGGATGATCATCTCGGTGCCCTCGGCGGTGATGAGCACGACGAGCTCGAGGGGATTCGCGGCGCGGTTCGGGCCGATGACGAGCCATCGGTCGGGGTCGTCGGCCAGTCCTCAACGGCGAGGGCGTCGCCGAGCCATACGACCTCACCGCACCTGTCGTGGGACGGACGGATGTGGGCGACTCGCAGTCCCGCGATCTTCTCGTAGAACGCAGCGCCTCTGCGACATGTCGCGACAGCTGAGAGCGACGTGTGTGAGGCCGTAGTCAGGCGTCGACCAGCGCGGCGATCTTGGTGCACGTGGCGAGGCACGCTCGTGCAGCCTCTTCGCCCTTGCCAGTCAGATGCTCGGCGAAGAAGCGTCGGTGGTCGTCGTGCTCGTGGAACTGCTGAGGCGTGAGCACCACAGACAACACCAGGACGGCGGTTGCCAGCTGCACTTCCATCAAGCCGTTGATCACCGCGTCGGCGACGAACTCGTGGCGGTAGATGCCGCCGTCAACCACGAGCCCGGCCGCGACGATGGCGTCGTAGCGACCCGACCGGGCCAGGAGCAACGTGTGCAACGGAAGCTCGAACGATCCTGGTACCTCGAACCGCTCGACCTCACGGACAGGTTCGAGCTCGGCCATCGCGGTGAGGAACCCGTCGCGGCACCGGTCAACCAGGTCTCGGTGCCAGCACGCCTGGACGAATGCGATCGGTCTCACGGCCCCTCCTCGACGTCGAGTCCGGCGAGACGCTAGAACTTCAACCAATGTTGAAGTCAAGCCCTCAGGCAGACATCACAGTTGGCGAAGCGGCGGCCCGTACAGGGGTCACGACCTCCGCGCTGCGTTTCTACGAGAAGGTCGGCCTCATCAACGCCGCCCGCACCGGCGGCGGTCAACGGCGCTACCACCGCGACGTGCTCCGCCGGGTCGCGTTCATCCGGGGAGCTCAGGCCATCGGGATGAAGCTCTCGGAGATCAAGAAAGCCATCGGCCACCTGCCCGTAGATCGCGCGCCGACGAAAGAGGAATGGCACGAGCTCTCCGAACTCTGGCGACCACGGCTCGACATGAAGGTCGCCGTGCTCCTCGCCATCCGCGACAAGCTGGACAACTGCATCGGGTGCGGATGCCAGACACTCGACAGCTGCGCGATCTTCAACCCCGACGACGCCGCCGCAAGCCAAGGTCCCGGATCGAAACTCACCCCCACCCAAACGTAGGTCAAGGCAACCGTGTCGGCGCACGTCGTGAGCGGCGCGCGAATCGAAATCGACCGCGCAATGGACCCGTCCGGAACCGGCGTTCTGGGACGCTCCGAAGCGGCGATCTGCTCGGCCGACGACATGGCGAGATGACGCCGGTCCGGGCAATCTAGCGCGACCGTTTGGATCCGTTCAGTGGTCTCGGTGTCTGCATCCCCACAGATCACGTCTACACTCCACCGACTCGACGACGCCGGGCGGGGTGAAGCGGAGGGGTTCGATGACGATGAAGTGGGTTCTTGGTCTTGTCGCGCCCGTCGCGCTTGCGAGCGCTGCGCTGGTTGGCGCACCCGCGTCAGCCAAGACGGGAAATGGGATCTTCATCATCACGGTTCACAAGGAGCTCGTTGGCACTCCGTCGGCTGACCAGGTGTTCGACATCCATGTGGAGTGCAGCCAGGAGGGTACGAACCTGGTGGTGAGTCCGTCGGACACGCAGTCGATCTCGTGGACAGCTGCGTCCGACACATTCACTCCGCCCGACGCGAAGGTCGTGTTCTCGGTCGGGACGAGTGATCTCGGGAGCTCGGAGGACGTGGTGTGCGCGGTCACCGAGTCCGACTCCGGCGATGCGACCACTAGCTCGATTGTGTGCGGCGACGTCACCGAGACAGCGACGTGTACCAGCGCCGACGACGTGAGAGACACCTCGGACGACTCCGGCACCGCGGATCTCACGGTAACGAACACATACGAAGCCCCGACCGAGCCGACTACAGCACCCACAACCGAGCCGGCACCGGCGCAAGTGGCGCCGCTGCTTGCTGCGGCACCAGTCGTAGCCCCAGCGAACTTCACAGGTTGAACGCTCGTCGAGGTATCAGCGTCGTAAAGCCTCAACAAACGCAACGTCGCTCCGCGAAGCGTCGAGCCGCGCCAGAACTGCCGCTACGCCCGCGCACTCGGCGTCGCCATCGCGCCAGAACGCGCGCACAGATCGCGCGGGCTCCCGGAACCGGGGCTCTGGGGCCCTTCGTCGACCAGTCGGTGCGATCGCAGTGGTGGCTCACTCTTCGGATGGCGGCGCGGGCGTCGTCGAGCTGCTCGAGGGCGACGAGGAACTCGATCGCGTTGTCCGTCACCGGGCCGCGATGGAGCCGGCCGTCAAAGTGGTCGGCAGTTGCACCCGCGGATGGTCAGGGACGCGCGGGATTCCGGTTCCAGACGCGGAGCGGTCCGACCGCCATGAAGCCGGCAGCGAGCGCGGCGTCCAGACCGGCGCCGCGCTCGTAGCCCACGATCCAGGCCTCGG
>DASUAS010000133.1:0-3535 GCA_035763625.1 Acidimicrobiia bacterium | reverse complement strand
GGTGCTCGGCGTCGAGTCCCGCACCACCGGCATCGGTTGGATACGTGAGCGCGGCAAGGCCGGCGTCGGCGAGCGCGCCCTGGAACGCCTTGCCGCGCGCGACCGCGGTGTCGCCGTCGTCGTGGTGCCCGGCCCCGACCGCGGCCGCGCCGGCAGGTTCGGCGTGGGTGGCGAGGAACTCGCGGACGCGCGTGCGGAACTCGTCGAGGTCGGCCACGGTGTCCTACTTCCGCTTCTTGCGCTTGCCGAACCGCCGCTTCGGCTTGCCGAACTCGCTCAGGATGTCGGGAGCCGCCGAGTTCACGATGTCTTCGGCGGCGTCGAGCAGCGCGGCGACGTCGTTTCCCTCGGGTTCGGGCTCCGGTCGCGCGTACCCCTCGGACAGCGATCCGACCTGCCAACCGGCGTCGAACATGCGGCGTTCGAAGCCGACGCAGTCCTCGGGGCAGCGCCACGGCGCTTCGGGCGCGAGGTCGACCCGGCACTTCCGCACCACGTCGCCGTTGGGGTAGGTGCGGCTCTCGTAGTTCTTGCACTCGGTGCGCATCGGCATGGTGTCAGTCTGCCCTTTCAGCCGAGCCAGTCGCCCGCGCACTCGAGGAGGTACCGGCTCACGTCGAGACAGCGGTCGAGCACCTCGCACGACACCGCGTCACCATCGCGGATGTGCAACAGCGACACCGACTGGTGGGCGACGATGCGCAGCGAGCGTTCGGGCGCATCGGTGGCCGCGGGGATCGAGTCGATGGCCGAGACCTCGAGCGGCAGGTCGGGGCCGCCGCGCCCGGCCAGGTCGGTGGCGAGCAGCAGGAGATCGGGACCCTGCGGCAACGGCGGCAGCGCCCACGTGAAGTTGAGCGGGAAGTGGTACTCGTCGGGCGGGTCTTCCACGTCGGCCCGTTCGATCACCGCGTCCTCGAACCCGAGCAGCACGCGGGGGTCGATCTCGAGCGAGAGGTAGAGGTCGACCGGGCCCTCGCACCCCTCCTCGGGGTGGAGGTCGACCTCCCAGTTCTGACGCAGCGAGTAGCTCTCCACGAAGTGCCGCTCGTCGTGGACGTGGAAGCCGTGTTCGACGGCGTGGTCCTTCAGGTCCGCCACGAACCCGGCGATGTCGATGACCGCCAACTACTGCTCCAGTGCTTCGACGACTTTGAGCCCGTCGGCCAGGGTACGGAACGCGCGGCCGCGGTGCGAGACCCGGTGCTTCTCCTCCGCCGACATCTCGGCGAACGTGCGGCCGTCGCCCTCGACCGGGACGAACACCGGGTCGTAGCCGAAACCGCCCTCGCCGCGCGTCTCGGTCGCGATCACGCCCTCGACCTCGCCGATGGCGGCCACCTCGCGCCCGTCGGGCCAGCGGGCGATGGCCACGGTGCTGAAGCGCGCCGTGCGGGCGGGTGCATCGACGCCGGCGACCTCGCGCAGCAGCTTGGCGACGTTGTCGGCGTAGGTGACGTCCTCGCCCGCGTAACGCGCCGAGTGCACACCGGGTGCCCCGCCGAGGGCGTCGACCTCGAGCCCGGTGTCGTCGGCCACCGCGGGCAGTCCGGTCGCCTCGCAGAGCGCGACGGCCTTGAGGCGTGCGTTGTCCTCGAGCGTCGTCCCCGTCTCCTCGACCTCGGGCACGTCGTCGGGGCGCGCCACGAGCTCGAGGTCGAGCCCGGCGTCGCGCAGCACGGCGCCGATCTCGGCCGCCTTGTCGGGGTTGGCGGTGGCGAGGACGAGCTTCACCGGCGTCCGCTCACGCGCGGGGCAGCGGCGGCACCGCCAGCAATTCGCGCTGGAGCGCGAAGATCCGCGAGATCCCGGACTCGGCCAGACCCAGCAGGTCGTCGAGCTCGCCACGTGAGAACGCGACCCCCTCGGCTGTCCCCTGCACCTCCACGAACCGGCCCTCGCCGGTCATCACGACGTTCATGTCGACCTCGGCGCGCGAGTCCTCGGAGTAGTCGAGGTCGAGGCAGGGCAGCGCGTCGACGATGCCCACCGAGATCGCCGCGCACTGGTCGGTGAGCGGATGCGCCGCCATCTTCCCCCCCTTGACGAGCCGTGAGCACGCATCGTGCAAGGCCACGTACCCGCCGCAGATCGACGCAGTGCGGGTGCCGCCGTCGGCCTGCAAGACGTCGCAGTCGACGGTGATCTGCACCTCGCCGAGCATCGAGAGGTCGGTGACCGCGCGCAGGGAGCGGCCGATGAGCCGCTGGATCTCCTGCGTGCGTCCGGACTGCTTGCCCTTCGCCGCCTCGCGGTCGTTGCGCTCGGACGTCGCTCCCGGGAGCATCGAGTACTCGGCCGTCACCCAGCCCCGGCCCTTGCCGCGCAGCCACGGCGGCACCCGCTCCTCGACCGACGCGGTGCAGAGAACGCGCGTCATGCCGAACTCGACGAGGACCGAGCCGGCCGCGAACTGCGTGAAGTCGCGCGTGAACGACAGCGCGCGCAGGTCATCGGGCTCGCGCCCGTCACGTCGGATGCCCACTGGATCTCCCGGGGGGTGGTGTGCAGCCTGGCTGTGGCTGGGGGGCCGGACGGCCGGGCTCAGATGGTAGTGACGAGACCCTGGGTGGCCAGGGCGACACCGCTGCCGAACGCCTCCGAGCCCTCCTCGATGGCCGCGACCCGGTCGATCATCGGCCAGAGGTGCGTGAGGATCAGGCGCTGGGCGGCCGCCTCGCGGGCCGCCGCGCCGGCCTGCTTGGCCGAGAGGTGGATCGGGGCGGGGATGTGGTCGTCGAGGTACGTGGCCTCCGACAGCACCAGGTCGGCGCCCGGCGCGAACGCGCCCACCGTCCACTCCGGACCGGTGTCGGCGGTGTAGATCATGCGCCGGCCGTCGTGGGTGGCCTCCACCGCGAACGTGGGCGGTGGGTGGTCGGTGCGGCTGAAGCGCAGGTCGACGTCACCGACCCGGGCGGTGTCACCGTCGCCCACCACGCACCAGTCGAAGGTGTTGCCCCAGTCGGAGACGAGCGAGAGGAGGAACTTCTCGAGTCCCTCGGGGGCGTAGACCGGCAGGTGCTCGATCCCGAGCCCGTAGCGCAGGTAGACGTGCAGGCCGTAGATGTCGACGCAGTGATCGGGATGGCCGTGGGTCAGGACGACCGCCGACAGGTCCTCGACCGCGAGGTGCTCCTGCAGGTGGCCGAACGTCCCGTTGCCGCAGTCCACCCAGATCGACGTGTCGCCCGACTGCAGCAGGTACCCGCTGCAGGCCGCGCCGCCCGCTCCTCCGAACGAGCCCGAACACCCCAACACCGTCAACTCCACGCTCAGCCCCAGTGCCACGGCTCGACAGCGGCCACCTCGGGTCCGAGGAACCGCACGCCGAGCGTTCGGAAGGTATCGACGCGGCCAGACGTCAGGAAAACGTGTCGCGAGTCACTCGTCGGGGGGCCAGGAGCGAGCATCTCTCGGGCCGTCAGCAGGTCGCGCGCTGCGAACGCGGTCTCGTCGGCGCTCGACACCAGCACCACGTCCCTGCCCATCACGTCGCCGATGGTACGGGCGAGCAACGGGTAGTGCGTACATC
>DASUAS010000132.1:0-5830 GCA_035763625.1 Acidimicrobiia bacterium | reverse complement strand
GTTGCTCGACCACACGCTCGAGGTGTTGCAGACGCTCTGGCGCGAGCCACGCGCCGCGTACGACTCGCCCGAGCTGCACTTCGAGGCCACCCACCTCATGCCGAAGCCGCGGCAGCCGGGTGGCGTGCCCATCTGGATCAGCGGCACGGTGAACCCGCGCGTCGTGCGGCGGCTGGCCACGTTCGGGTCGGGCTGGATCCCGTGGGGTCCGGCGGCCGCCGACCCCGTCGCGGGGATCGCCGAGATGAAGGAACGGCTGGCCGAGGCCGGGCGCGACCCGTCCGACCTGCAGGTCACCGGGACGCTCCCCCAGCTCAAGGCCGACGACGGGTCGTTCGACGTCGACCGCACGATGGCGCAGGTGCCCGCGCTCGCCGCGGCCGGGCTCACCGACGTGCGCGGTCGCTTCAAGCTCCCCGACGACCGGTCGGCCGCGGTCGACGAGCTGTCGCGCATCGTCGCCGCCTTCCGCGCCGCCGCCGGCCGCACCGACTGACCGCCGGCTCCCGAACGAGGTTGCGTCAGCAAGACGTGTCTGGCACGTACAGATGACGCAACCTGCTGGGAGAGCTCACGATCGCGGGGTCACGCCCTCCGCCGCGAGCATCTTGGCCTTCACGGTGATGCCGCCCTGCGCGGTGAAGCCGCCGATGCGGCCACCCGCGGCGAGCACGCGGTGACACGGGATCACGATCGGATACGGGTTGCGCCCGAGTGCCTGACCCACCGCCCGCGCCGCGCCGGGCGACCCGGCGGCGGTCGCCACCTCGCCGTACGAGAGCGTCTCGCCCGCGGGGATCCGGCGCACGACCTCGAGCACCCGCCGCTGGAACGGTGGGAGGGCGTCGAGATCGAGCGGCACGTCGACGAGGTCGTCGGCCTCGCCGCGCAGGGACGCGACCATGCGCGCGATCGCGTCCTCGATCGCGGGAGGCGGGGTCCCCTCGGTCGCACCCTCGAATCGATCCTGGAGGCGCTGGCGCGTGTCGGCCGGGCGCGGTTCGGGGAGCAGCGTGCCGACGACGGTGTCGCCTTCCCACGCGACGCCGCACCATCCGATGGGCGTGTCGAAGAGCGCGACCTCGGTGGTCATGCCGGCAGTCCGTGCGGGTGGAGGTGGTCCTCGGCCATGGCCTTGAGCCGTACCCGATCGAGCTTGCCGGTGGGATTCACCGGCATCTCGTCGAGGAACACGACTTCTTCGGGCGCCTTGTAGCCGACGCGCTCGCGCGCGAACTCGATGAGGTCGTGGCTCGACGGCCGCGCCGCGCCGTCCTGGATGGTCACGTAGGCGCGCACGTTCTCGCCGTGCACGACGTCATGGATCCCGACCACGCCGACGAGCGCGACCGCGGGGTGCTCGGCCAGCGCGCCCTCGACCTCGCCAGGACTGATGTTCGACCCGTCGTGCACGATGATCTGCTTCTTCCGGCCGAAGAACCACAGGTAGCCGTCTTCGTCGGCGTGCGCGAGGTCGCCGGAGTCGAGCCATCCGTCGCGCAGGATCTCGGCGGTGGCGCCCGGGTTCCGCCAGTAGCCGATCGTCTGGCTGGAGGTGCGGATCCACACGCGGCCCACGGTGCCGTGCGCGCACTCGAGGTGGTCGTCGTCGCGCACGCAGATCGCGAAGCCGCCGACCGGGCGCCCGATGGACCCTTGCTTGATCGGACCCCGCGGCGGGTTGAGCGTGGCCAACCCCACCTCGGTCATGCCGTAGCCCTCGTCGATGAGGAACCCGGTGATCGCCGAGAACTCGCGCTCGAGCTCGAGCGACACCTTGTCGGCACCGGCGCGGCACATCCGCAACGACACGAAGTCGTCGGCGGTGACGTCGTGGTCGCGCACGAGCGCGGTGAGCGCGGCGGGGATCATCGCCATCACCGTGGGTCGGTGGGTACGCAGCAGCGGCAGGATCTCGCCAGCGTCGAACGTGCGCGCCACCACCACGTGCGCACCCACCGAGAACGACGCCAACGCCCAGAGGAACGACCCGATGTGCGACATCGAAGAGCCGGGCAGGAACGTGTCGGTGCCGGTGAGCTCGAAGCCGTCGACCGCGCTCGCCACCATCCAGCCGAGGGAGTCGAGGCTGTGGGTGACGCCCTTGGCCGGACCGGTGCTCCCCGACGTGAAGAAGATCGCGGCCGGGTCGGGGCCGGGGGTCGGCGAGAGCGTGACCGGACCCGGGTCGACGGAGCACAGCGCTTCGAGCGTCGGACCGTCGCCCAGCCGCCCTTCCAGGCCGATCTGCAGCAGGCCACCGGCGAGCGCGCTCTCGGCGAGGTCGTCGGCCCGTTCGGTGTGGGCCACGATCGCCCGCGCGCCGCTGACCTCGAGCGCGTGGTCGATCTCCGGTGCGGCGTAGCGGTAGTTGAGCGGTGTGGTGACGAGCCCGGCGCCGAAGCACGCCAGGTAGTGGACGAGGAGCAGGATCCGGTTGGGCATCAACGACGCGATCCGGTCGCCGGGCTCGAGCCCGAGCGCGACGTAGTTGCGCGCCAGCCGGTCGGCCGCGGCGTCGAGCTCGCGCCACGTCATCCGATCGGTCGCGCTCACCACCGCGACCTCGTCGGGCTCGGCGTCGAGGCCCACGCGGAGCAGGTCGCGCAGGTCGACCAGCGCGGTGAGTGGGCGTCCCTCGAGCGGCATCCTGCCCTCCTGGATCGTGCGATCGGGACACGAGGATACGGCGCAATGGCCCGATTGCGACGCGCTGTCGTACGGTGCCGTCCATGGGGACTGACTACAGCGGAAGTCGGGTGCTCGTGACCGGCGCGTCGTCGGGCATCGGGATGGGTCTGGCGGAGGAGTTCGCGCGGCGGGGCGCGGTCCTCGCGATCAGCGGTCGAGACCGGGAGCGCCTCGCGGCCACCGCCGCCGCGTGTCGGGCCCACGGCGCCACGGTCCACGAGCTGCTCGCCGACCTCGGCGACCCCGACGCGGTCGACCGGCTCGCGGCCGACACGCTCGCCGCGCTCGGCGGCGTCGACGTCCTCGTGAACAACGCCGGGATCCCGAAGCGTCGTCACACGCGCGAGCTCGACGCCGGCACCGTCGACGCGGTGATGCAGGTGAACTTCCTCGGGCCGATCCGCCTCACGCTCGCGCTCCTGCCCGGCATGATCGAGGCGGGAGGCGGCCGCATCGTGAACGTCTCGTCGGTCGCGGCCACGCTGTCGTCGCCGGGCGAGTCGGCGTACGACGCGTCGAAGGCCGCGCTGTCGGTGTTCTCGGAAGCGATGGCGATCGACCTGTGGAACGACGGCATCAAGGTGCTCGTCGTGTACCCGGGCGTCGTCGACACGCCGCTGTTCACCCTGCCCGACAACGACCCGTTCACCGCGCCGGTCGAGTTCATCACCGTCGGCGAGCTGGTGCAGGAGACGTTCGCCGCGCTCGATCGCAACGCGCTCGAGGTCTACATCCCGGCGTACTTCAAGGACTTCGTCACCGGAAAGGCGAACGACGTCGAGGGCTTCGTCGCGGGCACGGCCGAGTACATGCGCCAGCAGACCGCGGGCTCGACGGGCTCGGACCTGGCGGGCTCATGAGCGTGACGCACCCGCTCGACCCGATCACGGGCGAGGAGGTCCGCGCCGCGGTCGCGCTCGTCGCCGCCGACGACCGGTACGAGATCGACCTCGTGTACGCGCATCTCCGCCTCCACGAGCCCGACAAGGCGGTCGTCCTCGCGCACGAAGCGGGCGACGCGGTCGACCGCGAGCTCGAGGTCCTGCTCGTCCCACCGGGTCGACTCGAGGCGATCGAGGTCGTGGTCTCGGTGACCGCCGGTGAGGTGCGGTCGTGGACGGTGCACGCGGGGATGCGCCCGGCGCTCCTCTACGGCGAGGCGCTCGCGGCGATCATCGGCGTGAAGGAAGATCCCGCGTGGCAGGCGGCGATGCGCCGTCGCGGCATCGAGGACTTCGACCGGGTGCAGATCGACCCCTGGCCCGCAGGCTCGTTCGACTCGCCGCACGAAGACGGCCGTCGCATCAGCCGCTGCATCTCGTACCTGCGCGCCGAGTCCACCGACAACGGGTACGCGCAGCCGATCGAAGGCGTGCTCGCGTTCTTCGACTCCGGCGCGGGCAAGGTGCTGGAGGTCGTCGACCTCGGTGTTGTGCCGATGCCCGAGGAACGCGGCCACTACCTGGCCCACGCCGTCGGGCCGTTGCGCGACGACTTGAAGCCGCTCGAGATCGTGCAACCCGACGGACCGAGCTTCGAAGTCGACGGTCACCATGTGCGGTGGTCACGCTGGTCGTTCCGCGTCGGGTTCGACCCGTACGAAGGCCTCGTGCTGCACACGGTCGCGTACCACGACGGCGATCGGGCGCGGCCGGTGCTGCACCGCGCCTCGATCTCGGAGATGGTCGTGCCCTACGGCGACCCGGGCGCGATGCACGGCTGGAAGAACGCCTTCGACGCCGGCGAGTGGGGACTCGGCCGCATGGCCAACTCGCTGAAGCTCGGCTGCGACTGTCTCGGGGTGATCCACTACTTCGACGCCGTGCTCGCCACCGAACAGGGCGACCCCTACACCGTCGAGCACGCGATCTGCATGCACGAAGAGGACTACGGGATCCTCTGGAAGCACCACGACATGCAGGGGGGCACCGACGAGACGCGCCGATCACGACGCCTCGTCGTCAGCTTCATCGCCACCGTCGGCAACTACGAGTACGGCTTCTACTGGTACTTCTACCTCGACGGCAACATCCAGTTGGAGGTGAAGCTCACGGGCATCGTCTCACCCATGGCGATCGCTCCCGGCGACCAGCCCGAGTTCGCCAACGTCATCGCGCCCGGCATCGCCGCGCCGCACCACCAGCACCTCTTCTCCGCCCGCCTCGACCTCGACGTCGACGGGCCGGCCAACTCGGTGTACGAGGTGGAAGCGGAGGTGATGCCGGCGGGTCCCGACAACCCGTGGGGCAACGCGTTCCGGCCGCGCGTGACCGCGCTCACCCACGAGCTCGCGGCGCAACGTGAGGTGAACGCGGCGACCAGCCGCACGTGGCGGGTGGTCAACGAGTCGAGCCGCAACTCGCTCGGTCAGCCGGTGGGCTACAAGCTCGCGCCGACGACGTCGACGCCGACCATGCTCGCCGCGCCGGAGTCGAGCGTCGGACGTCGGGCTGGATTCGCGCGCCACAACCTCTGGGTCACGCCGTACTCGCCCGACGAACGGCGCGCCGCGGGCGAATACCCGAACCAGCACGCAGGCGGCGACGGCCTTCCTCGCTGGACCGCGGCCGACCGCTCCCTCGCCGACACCGACGTGGTGCTCTGGTACACGTTCGGCGTGACGCACTTCGTGCGCCCCGAGGACTGGCCGGTGATGCCGGTCGAGTACACCGGCTTCGTCCTGATGCCGGTGGGCTTCTTCGACCGCAACCCCGCGCTCGACGTCGCGCCGACGTCGAGCGCCGCGAGCTGCCACGCGGACGCGACGACGTAGGCGTCATCCGAGTCGGCCGGCGGTGCCGGATGGCCTCCACCGGTCGAGATCCGGTCGGAGGGTCAGAGGTGAGAGGTCAGAGGAGGGAACCGTGTTCCTCGGTGCGTACCACTTCGACGGCGACACCCAGGTCCTGCTCGACGGCTACGACCGGCTGGTGACGCAGTTCCCCCCGGGCGTGATCGACCTCAACGTGTGCGTCGCCCGCGACGACGGCATGACGGTGTTCGACGCCTGCCCCTCGCGCGACGCGTTCGTCGGCTTCTCGCAGAGTCCCGAGCTCCGAGCCGCACTCGAGGCCGCTGGGCTGCCGATCCCGCGCGTCGAGCCGCTCGGTCCCGTGCACGCGGCGACGCTGCAGCACCC